>NZ_ATCO01000021.1:0-62060 GCF_000422025.1 Geobacillus sp. WSUCF1
TTATCTAGCACCACGGGTATAAAGATATTTTGTTAGTCATTTCCGCCGCTTTGTGCTTTACGGCCGGGGCCGAGCGGCGAGACGCTTTTGAAACGTTTCGCGCCAGCTTGCGGATAAGGCCGGATGGCTGGCGATTTGCTTCATGGCAGCAGCATTGTCGCGCTCATGATAGTAAATGTGATTGATATACGCGATGGACAGCGCCCCCACGCCCCGTTCGACGAGAACGAGCGGCGCGCCCGGCTCTACGACGCCTTCTTGCAAGACGCGGAAATAAAACCCACTTTTTCCTGTCTGGCAGACGGCTTTCGGCAAATCGGGCAGCTGATGTTTGAACGCCAATTTGGAGCACGGCTGGCGCGGCTGTGACACTTGTACGAGCGCTGTGCCGGCGGCATAAATGTCGCCAAGACATACATCGTCTTCCGTCAACCCGAGAAGCGTCCAGTTTTCGCCAAACGCCCCCGCCGTAAATGGGCGGCCGTATCGCTCTTCCCAATAGACGAAATGCTCGGACGGATAGGCGCAAATCGCTTTATCTTCTCCTCCGTGATGGACGAGGTCGGCTTGTCCATCTCCAGCCAAGTTTTGTTTGCCGACTGCAACGGGATGAGCGACCGGCGTTTTGTCAATGCCGGTTGTGATCCGCTGGCCGCCGATGTGGAGCGTTTTCGGCTTCCCGACATTAATGGAGAGAATCTGCATCGCATTCACCCCCATACAGCGTCGGCGATGAGCCGGAAACTCGCGAGTTTATCCTCGAAGTCGTATGTAATCGTCACGAGCATGATTTCCTCTGTTTCATACTTTTCGCTCAGCCGATACAGCTCGTCTTTGACGCGCGCCGGACTGCCGACGATCATCCGCCGCCGGTTGTCTTCCACCCGTTTGCGCTCATACGGGCTGTACGGATACGCAGCCGCTTTTTCCGGGCTTGGCGTGCCGTTCAGCGCCATCCCTTGCTCGATCATGAGCAGCGTCAAGTCAAGGCTTCCCGCGATCCATTCCGCTTTTTCATCCGTTTCGGCGCAAATTGCAAACACCGCGACCATTCCGCGCGGCTCGGCCAAATACGGCGATGGAACAAACCGGTCGCGGTACAGCCGCATATAATGTTCGCCGCCTTCCCCGTTGATAAACTGGGCGAACACGTACGGCAGCCCTTTATCGGCTGCCAGCTTCGCCGTTTCCGAACTGGAGCCGAGCAGCCATAGTTCCGGCGGGGACTGCACGATCGGCGTCGCCTTGACGCCATACAGCGGGTGAACCGGCGGCAAGGCGTCATACAAATAGCCGAGCAAGTCGTCAATTTGCTCCGGGTAGCGGTCGACGGACCGTCGTCTGTCGCCTTGCAGCGCGATCGTCGCTCGCGGCATCCCCCCGGCGCCCGCCCGACGCGAGGTCGACGCGGCCGGGGTGGAGTCCGGCAAGTACGTGGAAATTTTCCGCTACCTTGTACGGGCTGTAATGCGGCAGCATCACGCCGCCCGAGCCGATGCGGATGCGCGACGTTTTCGCTCCGATGTGTCCGAGCAGCACTTCCGGCGACGAACCGGCAAGGCTGTTCGTATCGTGGTGTTCTGACACCCAAAACCGCTTATAGCCGAGCTGCTCAACATGCCGGGCGAGCTTGACGGTGTTCTCGAGCGCTTCTTCCGCTGTCATGCCTTCCGCGATCGGCGACTGATCGAGGACGCTCAGTTGCAGCGCCATTGCGATTCCTCCTTCTTCCGCCGCAGCGGCGGGAAAAATGATTAGTTTCTATTATGCGCTGTTTTGTTTCGATTTGTCCATTCATTTGCCCGCCCGTCCGGCAAAAACCGATCCGCCGCCGGCGGATCGGTCAATCCCGTCAAGATGCACGGCAGTTCACAAGCTGACGGACTGCTTTTGTTCGGCCGCCTGGCGGTCGGGTTTGGGGCCGCGCTTAGGGAAGAAGGAATGAAACAGCTGTTTCATGCTGTCAATGATAAATGAACATCGCTCATACAGCGCTTCTTTTAAACTGTCAAGCTGGCGGGTGACTTTGTATTGCGCTGCCTCTTGCGCTTCAAGCCGTTCGATGACCGTCTCGTGGAACACGTGCTGCAGCTCGAGCTGTTCGATCAACTTTTGGTACAGTTTTTCTTGCCCTTCGAGGCGGGCGGCCATTCCTTCGGCGAGCTGCTCGCGTTCGGCCGTCCGCTGTTCGAGCCGGCGCATCGTGTCGCTTTGCACGGTGAGCGCTTCGATGACGGCCTGCTGCGCCGCTTCTTCTTTGGCCAGCTGCTCTTCCCACCGCGATTGCCGCCTTTCCTCCCGCTCCTGCTGGGCGATGACTGACTGCTCGAGGCGTTCGAGCGTTCCGGCCAAGGCGGCTTGCCCCGCCTGTGCTTCCATAAGCAGCCGCTCGATGCGGGCGAGCGCTTCCGCCCACTGCCCGCTTTGCGCTTCCTGTTGCTTTTGCCCGGTTTCGGCCGCTTGCTGAAGCGAGGCAACCATGGCGGCCATTTCTTCGTAATAGTTGGTTTGTGCTGCTTGACCAGCGGTCACTGTTTGTTCGAGCTCAGCCAGCGCCTCGGCAAGCTGCCCGCTTTGCCGCGCCCAGCCGGCAGCAAGCGACTGTTCGAGGCGGGCGAACACGTCGGCCATTTGTTCGCGCTGTTCCTCCTGTTTCTTTTGCCCTTCTTCGATGGCGGCCTCAAGCTGGGCGAGCCGTTCCGCCAGCTGATCGAACTGTTGTTTTTGCTGTTCGAGCATTTGTTGAGCGTCCGTGCGGCGGTAATAAAACACCGGGTGGGATGCGGGCGGCGCGGCAGCCGGCCCGTACACGCGCGGGGTCATGTGTTTATTCATATAAATCAACGCGCAAAAGCCTCCTTTCCGTTCGTCTATGTGGCATCATATGCCGAGCTGTGCGGTTCGGTTTGGGCGCCGCATTTGTGGCATCTGGCTGTCTTTTGCTATAATGAAAGAAAATAGCGGAGAAAGGGTGTTGTTGATGCCAGCTGTTGAATCGAACATGTTTCCGCTTGGCAAACAGGCGCCGCCGTTTGCTCTCCCGAACGCCGTCGATGGCCGGCTCGTTCGCCTTGACGATGTAAAATCGGACGTCGCGACGGTCGTGATGTTTATTTGCAACCATTGTCCGTTTGTGAAACATGTCCAGCACGAGCTTGTTCGCCTCGCGAACGATTACATGCCCAAAGGGGTGTCGTTTGTCGCCATCAATTCGAACGACGTTGAACAATATCCGGACGATTCGCCGGAAAACATGAAAAAGGTGGCGGAAGAGCTCGGCTATCCGTTTCCGTATTTGTACGATGAGACGCAAGAGGTGGCGAAAGCGTACGACGCCGCTTGCACCCCGGACTTTTACATTTTCGACCGGGATCTGAAATGCGTCTACCGCGGCCAGTTGGACGACTCGCGCCCGAATAACGGCATCCCGGTCACTGGGGAGTCGATCCGCGCCGCGCTTGACGCTTTGCTCGAGGGCCGGCCGGTCCCAGAAAAGCAAAAGCCGAGCATCGGCTGCAGCATTAAATGGAAACAAGCACTGTAACAATTTGCTTGACTTTTCATTGTGAAGCGGGTATGATGGAGAAAGCATCATTCGTTCGTTGCGGAATCGCCATCGCCGTGCCGTCGGCTTGCGAGTGCAGCCGGCACGGCGTTTTTGTGGCCGCGATCTACTGAACAAATTCACACTGGCGCCGCCTCGGAGCGGCAAGGATGGATGAGAGGAAGGGCTTCCATTGTTTTTGTTTCCTTTCCTTGAGTTTTCATAATCTATGTTATGTAAACAAAAGGAGAACGAGGAGATGGCGGAAGGGCGATATCGGGTGTTTGTGTATGGCACGCTGCTGACTGGCGAAGAAAACCATGAAGTGGTCGCTCCGTACGTTCGCGCTGTATGCTCAGGGAAAGTAAACGGCCGCTTATACAACGTTGGCCCATACCCTGCGCTTGTGCTTGGAGAAGAGGGGGAAGTGGAAGGGGAGTGGCTGACGGTGACGGAAGAAGGGCTCAAGGCAATGGATGAGCTCGAGGATTACGTTGAAGGGCGGCGCGATAACGAATACGAACGGGTGTGGGTTCGCGACGCGCGTAAACCGATCGAAGGATATGTGTACGTCTATCCGCCGGAAAAAGCGGCCGGCTTGCCGCTTATTCCGTCCGGATCATGGCGGCGGCGTGAGGAGAAAATGTAACATCTAGAAACAGCCTATGAGGAACGGTCATCCTCTGGGCTGTTTATTTTTTACATGAATATGAAAACGATTGCAAAAAATCGTTATAAAAATACAGAAAAATTGCTAAAAAAGTGTTGCCAAACGGCCACTCTTTTTCTATAATAAAAGCATGTTAGAAAAATAAACGTAAGAATGTGAGGTAATGTGACATGTCAAAAACGTTCGTTTCCTCCACCCAAACGGGATTGCTTGAACAAATTAAAGAAACGATCCAACAAAAGAACGTTGAACTTCTTCATTTGCAGTTTGTCGACATTGAAGGGATCTTAAAGCACGTGACCGTGACGGCTGAACAGCTTGATGATGTTGTCGAAGGGAAAATCATGTTTGATGGTTCGTCGATCAAAGGCTTCTCGCCGATCAACCGTTCCGACTTGTATCTTCTTCCGGATTTGAATACGTTTGCTGTTTTGCCGTGGACGGTCGAGGAAGGCTATGCGGAAGCGCGCTTTCTCTGCTCGGTGACCAATCCGGACGGCACGCTGTTTGAGGGCGACCCGCGCAACGTGTTGAAAAAAACGGTGGAGCGGGCGGCGGAAAAAGGGTATGCGATCTCGGTCGGCCCAGAGCTGGAGTTTTTCCTGTTCAAAGCCGATGAAAACGGCAATCCGACGCTTGAGCTCCATGATGGCGGCGGTTATTTCGAACCGTCTCCGAAAGACTTGGGCGAACGCGTTCGCCTTGAAATTTACCGCGCCTTAAAAGCGATGGGCTTTACGATTGAAGCGTCGCACCATGAAGTGGCGGAAGGCCAGCATGAGATCAACTTCAAATATGCCGATGCGCTCGGTGCGGCTGACAATGCGACGACGTACAAATGGGTTGTCAAAACGATTGCCAGCAAGTTCGGTCTTCATGCGACGTTTATGCCAAAACCGGTGTTTGGCATCAACGGTTCAGGCATGCATGTCAACATTTCCCTCTTCAAAGATGGCGAAAATGCGTTCTTTGATCCGAACGATGCGAATCAGTTGTCAGAAACAGCGTACCAATTCATCGCGGGCTTGCTGAAAAACGTAAAACACTTCGCGGCGGTTACGAACCCGCTTGTCAACTCGTACAAACGGCTTGTGCCAGGGTATGAAGCGCCTTGCTACATCGCTTGGTCCGCTTCGAACCGTTCGGCGCTCATCCGCATTCCGGCCAAACGCGGCGTCGCGACGCGCGTTGAGCTCCGTTGCCCGGATCCGTCGGCCAATCCGTATTTGGCGTATGCCATCATCGCTGCCGCTGGCCTTGACGGTGTCGAAAAAGGTTTAACCGCTCCGGCGCCGATTGATGAAGACATCTTCCATATGTCGGAAGAACGACGTGCGGAGCTTGGCATTGACAACTTGCCGGAAAACTTGGGCGAGGCCATCGCAGCGCTAGAAAGCGGAGACATCGGCCGCGCGACGCTTGGCGAGCACGTATTCAACGAATACGTCGCGATGAAAAAAGACGAATGGAACAGCTACCGCACGGCGGTCCACGCTTGGGAAGTCGAGCGGTATCAAGGGAAGTTCTGATCGAAAGCCAGCATCCAAAAGGTGTCCCGTCGCCATATTCGGGGCGCCTTTTTTCTGCAGGCGGCTGTTTGTCTTGATGGACGGCCGCGCGGCGCCTTCCGTCCGTCGGCCGCCAAGCCGTTGGTGTTCGCAACGTCATCTTGCGAGCGGGGACTAAAATAAATGATAGCATTTTTTATTTTTTTAAAATTCATAGTTGACATCTATGAATAATGAGATTTAAATTATAAGTAACGCGCTCAACCATTGAAAACGGAGGGAAACCAATGAAAAAACTGATCGTTTTTGTGTTTGTAGGATTTATCGCCCAGCTGATTGACGGCTCGCTTGGGATGGCGTATGGCGTCACGTCGTCGACGCTGCTGTTGACGTTCGGCATCGCTCCGGCCGTCGCCTCGGCGTCCGTTCATTTGGCGGAAGTGGTGACGACGGCGGCATCTGGCGCTTCCCATTGGAAGTTCGGCAACGTCGACCGCCGCATGGCCTTTAGGCTCATCATTCCCGGGTCGGTCGGCGCGTTTGTCGGAGCATGCTTTTTAAGCAACTTGCCGGGAGATTTGATTAAACCATATGTATCCTTGTTTTTGTTGGCGCTTGGCTTTTACATTATTTATCGATTTTTAGTGTTGAACGGCCGCGCGCCGTCGACGCCCGGAAAACAGTGGTCCAATAAGCAGCTCGTCCCTCTCGGATTGGTGGCTGGCTTCCTTGATGCGACCGGCGGTGGAGGATGGGGGCCGATTGCGACGCCGGTGCTGTTGGCCAATAAAAGCATGGAAGCGCGCAAGGTGGTCGGCACCGTCGATACATCCGAATTTGCCGTCGCGCTGTCGGCGACGCTAGGATTCGTCATTTCGCTTGGTTGGGAGCAAGTGAACTGGTACTGGGTGCTGACGCTCATGGCGGGCGGGGTCGTTGCTGCGCCGATCGCGGCTTGGCTTGTGCGCAAACTGCCGTCCCATTTGCTTGGAGTGTTGGTCGGCGGGTTGATTATTTTGACGAACGTCCGCACGCTCCTGCACGCTTGGGAGGCGCCTGCGCCGGTGTATCCGACCGTTTATGGCCTCATCGTCATCGGCTGGGCGGCGGCGGTATGGCTGGCGATCAGAAACGGACGGAAAGGAAAGGCGACTAGCAGGGAGTTGGCGTCGTAAGCATTGGGCGCGCTTGGCAAACGGCGGTGTCTTTCTGTTGGCGGCAGCGTTGGATGCGGTCGGGTTGAGCATCAGGGAGCTTGTTCGTGCTGCGGAGGGCAACGGTCGACAGCGCCTGCCCTCAAAAATAGCGCGCGGAGCAGTTGTTGCCCCGTTTGACGACAGTTGAAACGAGAAGGCGGCTCTTGCCCTCTGGGCAGGGGCTGCTTTTTTATCAGCCCCTGTAGCGGGAAGCCGGTTTCTATGCTAAAATATTCTGTATCATCAACCAAAGGGGGAGAGGGAACATGGCACAGCCGCTTGATCTCGGCCGCCGCATTTCACTCATCGATTTGTATGATTTGCGCATGCCGCAGCGCACCGGTACATACGTGCTTCACGAAGAGAACTTGGCGATCGTGGAAACAGGGCCAAGCCCGTCGGTGCCGCATTTGCTTGCTGGGTTGAAAGCGCTTCATATTGACCCGGGCGAGATCCGCTATATTATCGTTACCCATATTCATTTGGATCATGCGGGCGGCGTGGGGCTGCTTCTTCAGCATTGCCCGAATGCGATGGTTGTCGTCCATCCGAAAGGGAAGCGGCATTTGGCTGATCCATCGCGCCTCATCGCTGGAGCGAAGGCGGTGTACGGCGCGCAGTTTGAGTCGCTCTTTGATCCGATTCTTCCGGTGCCAGAAGAGCGATTGATCGTGAAAGAGGACGGGGAAACGTTGGAGTTGAGTGCGGAGCGGACGCTTGTGTTTTATGATACGCCGGGGCATGCGAACCATCACGCTTCGATTTATGATTCGTACAGCCGCGGCGTGTTCACCGGCGATACGATCGGCGTTTTTTATCCGCAGCTGCAAGAAGCGGGGCTTACGTTTTGCCTGCCTTCAACATCTCCGAACCAATTTGATCCCGAGGCCATGAAGCAGTCGGCGGCAAGACTTGAGGAGCTGAGACCGGAACGCATTTATTTTGGCCATTTTGGCATGCTGGATGACCCGCAGGAAGCGTTCCGCCAGCTTCGCGTTTGGCTGCCGAAGTTCGTGGCGGCGGGAAAAGAAGCGGTCGACCGTCATCCGGAAGCGCCGGCTGCCGAGCAGGCGAAAATGGCAGCGCACCGGTTGCGCGGCGAAGTGATGGCGTTTCTTGATGATCATGGCGCTCCATCTTCGTCGTCGGCGCATGCGGCGATCGAGCTTGATTTGCAAGTGTGCGCGATGGGGTTGATCGATTATTGGCAGAAACAACGGTGATCATTCGATTGGCCTGGCCGATTCGGCTGGGTTTCTTTTTTTGACGGGAAAGCGAAAATTGGAAAAACGGGAAAAACTGTTTTTGTGTGTGTTCGGTTTTTAGGCGGATCATTTCGTGAAATTGCGGTGTATATGTTAGAGTGGAAATAAGCGATCCTGATTCCTGTTGGAAAGAGCGTCCATGAGCAAGGGGGAACGGAAGAGTGAAACAGAGGCGGTCCGTCATGCATCACATTGGCGTCGGGTTCATCATCGCATCGTTCGTCGTTTGGGTCATTCCGCCCATCGCGCCATTTTTACCGTTTTCGACTGCGGCCAAAGCGTCGATCGTTGCGGTTGCCATTGTGGCGGCGGAAATCATGTTTTGGATCGGGGCGCTGTTGGTTGGAAAGGAAGCGGCGTCGAAGCTGAAGAAGTATTGGGATCTGAAACATTGGCGAATAAAACGGCGGTTGTCGGATCAAACCAATGATGGCGAACAATGCCAAGACGGATCGCGAGAGATGACAACGATGAAGAAATGAGGTGGTTGCATGCGACGGAGCACAGTTGCGCTTCTCATAGCCGTTGCCGCCCTGTCTGGAGTGCTTTGGCTTGGCGGCCTGGCATTGGCGGTGCAAGACCAGTTTTTTTCGGCCGCCAAGCCGCCGACGAAAGAACAACGGCCGCCGACGGCTGAAACAAGGCAACATGACGAGAAAATGGATATTGTTGCTCTTGGCGATTCGTTGACGAGAGGAACGGGCGATGAAAGCGGAAAAGGGTATGTCGGCTATATGGTCGATGAGCTTCGCCGGCAAACGGATAGGCCGATCCGTGTGACGAACTTGGCCATCCGCGGCCTTCGCTCTGACGGACTGCTTCGCCAGCTTGGCCAGCCTGAGATTCAGCGGCAAGTCGCCATGGCGGATCTTATTGTGATGACCATCGGCGGCAACGACTTGTTTCAAGGCGGGGAAGCGTTGAAACTGGATCGAAAGCAGCTGAATGAGGCGAAACGGCGATATGTAGCCAACCTAGACCGTATTTTCGCCGCGCTGCGCCGCTTCAACAGCGAAGCGGTCATTTTTGCGATCGGTTTGTACAACCCGTTTGGCGATTTAGACGATGCCAAACGGACGTCGGCGGTTGTGCGCGATTGGAATTTTGCATCAGCGGAAGTGGCGGCCCGCTATCCGAACATCGTCGCGGTGCCGACGTTTGATTTGTTTGCCCTCCATGTCAACGACTATTTGTACAGCGACCATTTTCATCCAAACGCGGCAGGCTACAAGCGGATTGGAGAGCGCGTCGCCTCGCTCATCACGTTGACGGAGGAGGGTGAGCAATGACCAAACAGGTGACGTTAGCGGTCAAAGAGCTGCGGAAAACGATTCGCGGCAAGGAAATTATTAAAGGCATTTCGTTTGAGTTGCATGAGGGGGAAGTATTCGGTTTTTTAGGGCCGAACGGCGCAGGAAAAACGACGACGATCCGCATGCTCGTCGGGCTCATTCGGCCGACGTCGGGGACGGTGGCGATTTGCGGGTATGATCTTCACCGCCAGTTTACCGACGCGATCCGCCAGATCGGCTGCATCGTCGAAAACCCAGAAATGTATCCGTATTTAACAGGCTGGGAAAACCTTGAACATTTCGCCCGCATGATGCCGGGAATTGGTGCAGATCGGATCATGGAAGTGGCGAAGCTCGTCGGCCTTGAACAGCGCATCCATGACCGAGTGGGCACGTATTCGCTCGGCATGCGGCAGCGGCTCGGCATCGCTCAGGCGCTGCTTGGAAAGCCGAAGGTGCTCATTTTGGACGAGCCGACCAACGGCCTTGACCCGGCCGGCATTCGCGAAATGCGCGCCTTCATCCGCTTTTTGGCGGAAACGGAAGGGTTGAGCGTCCTTGTTTCATCGCATTTGTTAAGTGAAATTCAATTAATGTGCGACCGCGTCGCCATTATGGCGAAAGGGCGGCTCTTGGCCGTGGACACGGTTGAGCGGCTGTTAAACCAACAGGCGCGCGTCGTCTGGAAAGCCGCTCCAACGGATCGGGCGCGGGCGCTGTTAGCGGCGGAAACCGAGGTGCTGCGCGCTGATGAAGAGACGATCGTCACGCCATATGAGCCGTCGAGACTAGCCGCTTGGAACGCCAAGCTTGTCCAAGCCGGCGTCTCGGTTTCGAAAATTGAACCGCGGCTGCCGACGCTCGAGGATTTGTTTATCGAGCTGACAGGGGGCGAAACGATTGAGTAAGCTCGTGTATAATGAAATGTTGAAAATCGTCCGCAAAAAGCGGCTATGGGTGATCGCCGCCATCATTGCGGTGCTCGTCGCCTTGTTTACATACGCCCAATACCGCGAGACGGAAGAGCTGAGAAAACGGCTTGGCACGACCGACTGGCGGACGCAGCTGCAGCAGCAAATCGTCGATTTGCAAAACCGCTTGCAGTCGCCGAGCATGTCGGAGGAATGGCGGAAATACTTGCAAATCCGCCTCAAGCAGCAGCAGTACTACTTAGAGCACAACATTAATCCGTCCGCCCCTGGAGCGCCGACGTTTATGCGGACGTTTATCGAAAACGCCATCGACTTGTTTTTGCCGCTTTTAGTGATGGTGGTGGCGGCCGATTTAGTGTCGTCCGAGGCAAGCGCTGGAACGATCAAGCTGCTTCTCGTTCGGCCGGTGAAGCGGTGGAAAATTTTGTTGAGCAAATATATCGCGTTGCTCCTGTCGGTGTCGCTCATTATGCTGATGGCGGCGGTGCTGTCGTATGCCATCTCCGGACTCGTGTTTGGATATGGCGGCTTCCGTCTGCCGCTGTTGACCGGATTTGTCCAGCAAGGAGAGGATCTCAATACAGCGAATGTCCACATGATTCCGCAATGGAAATACATTTTGATCGAGCTCGGGCTGGCAGCGTTTGTGAGCGTTGTCGTCGGTACACTGACGTTTATGTTTTCCGTGCTGCTTAGGAGCACGGCGGCGGTGATGGGCATCATGCTGGCAGCATTGATTTCTGGCGCGATTTTGTCGAACATGGTGTCGTCGTGGCATTCGGCAAAATATTTGTTTATGGTCAATTTGCGGCTGACGGATTACATCAAAGGAGCGGCTCCGCCGATTGAGGGGATGACGCTTGGCTTTTCGATGGCCGTGCTGGCTGTCTGGGGGCTTGCAGGGCTTCTTGTCGCTTTTTTTGTCTTTATGCGGCGAGATGTCTATTGAAAACGGCAGAGCGGCGAAAACCCGAGGGGGTGTTCCCTCGGGTTTTTCAGTGAAAGGGGATGAAATGCCTATCTATTCGGCTGCTTGTCGTGAACGCCGGCGAGTCCAAGCGCGTGATGGCCCCGCAGCAACTGCTCCACGGCCGGCCATTGCTGTTCATCGCAACGGATGAGAAGCACGATCCCATTCGGTATGGAAGAGATCGGCGCATCTTCGCGGTCGGCGAGCAAATACAGCTTGTTCATGTCGACGGAGCCGCGGTAGCTGTCCCAAATGCTGTACATGTAGATGGCCACATAAAACATGAGCCATCGTTCGTCAAGAACGGCTTTTGCCTTTTCAAAATCGCCAAGCAGCGAGTATAATATACCTGTATTGATATGGGCTTTTGTGTTGATAAACAGCTCCCAGAGGATTAACATAAAGGCCGTGGCGTAGCGTTGCTGCATCAAATTGCCGAAACCCGGAAACGAAAAGGAAAAAAAGGCGACGACAAGCGGATGACGCAAATGGAAATGGGTGGTTGTCAATTGCGACAAATGCGCCCGTTTGCGCCGCGCCGGCGGAATGAGTTTCACAAAGCGCCCCCTTTCCTTTACACGGTTGCTGTGTTTTTAGTATAGGAAAAAAGGAGCGGCAGCTATGCAGGTCGTTTCAGAAAAAAGATCAATTTTCATCCGTTATGGCGAAAAAAAGATAAAAAAACTATTGACTTTCCTTTGAGGTTCATATAGAATGTGAATTGTCGCAAGGTAAACCAGCCTATGTCGGGAAGTAGCTCAGCTTGGTAGAGCACACGGTTCGGGTCCGTGAGGTCGCAGGTTCAAATCCTGTCTTCCCGATCATTAATTTGGGGCCTTAGCTCAGCTGGGAGAGCGCCTGCCCCGCACGCAGGAGGTCATCGGTTCGAATCCGATAGGCTCCATTTTCATACGGAGGAATACCCAAGTCTGGCTGAAGGGGGCGGTTTCGAAAACCGCTAGGGGTGTCACAGCCCGCGGGGGTTCGAATCCCTCTTCCTCCATTTCTAATATCCGATCCTGTCAAATGGTAAATCATGAAACCCTTGATACGACTGCGTTGGCAGTCGTTTTTCATTTTTTGGGAATCCTTTTGACTTTTCTTCAAATCCTTTAACATGTTCAGCGTCTTATCATCAATCGTAATCGTTCGTTTCGAATCGAAAACACCGTCTCGATGGCATCTTTTTTTGAATTTATGTATATACTATGTATATACGAAATGAAAGGAGAGAGGTATAATGGAATTAAACAAACAGAAAGGAGTGTCAATCATGACAATAACCGTTCAAAAATGGGGAAACAGCCTTGCGGTTCGTATCCCAAGCGTGATTGCTGAACGTTTAGCGCTTCATCAAGGATCAGAAGTGGAGATGATCGTTGAGAACCAAGCGATCAAGTTGATCCCGAAAAAGAAGAAGCCGACATTGGAGGAACTTTTGGCTAAAATCACGCCGGAAAATCGCCATGCTGAAATTGATTTTGGAACAGAAGGGAATGAATTGTTCTGATGCAAGCGCCGGATCGTGGGGATCTTGTTTACGTCAATTTCAATCCACAAGCAGGGCATGAGCAGGCAGGAAAAAGGCCCGGCATCGTTCTATCACCAAAGCGGTTCAATCAATTGACAGGGTTTGCGGTGCTTTGCCCGATCACCCGGCAACAAAAAGGATATCCATTTGAAGTGGAATTGCCATCAGGCTTGGCCGTTGAAGGCGTGATTTTAACCGATCAGGTCAAAAGTTTAGATTGGCGCGCCCGACAGCTTCAAATAGTAGGACGGGCGCCCAATGAAGTTGTTTCGGATTGCTTGGATCTGATTCATACTTTTCTTTCGTGAAAGGCCATTTATGTTGGCCTTTTGTTCACTTTTAGCATACTTTTTGCGTACATTTTTGCCCTTCACGCTCCTTGAGGCGGGAGACTTCCTTCGGATATTTTGTGAAAAAGGCAGAATTGAGCAACGAAAAGAAGGCGGATCGTCCCGCTTTTTTGCATGGATTGACACACTGGAGATTATTTTGCACAAATTTTGCACGTGATGAACGAGCATGTCCATTCATCCTTGAAATATCAATCGTTTTATGGTGGGATTGGAATCCCTCTTCCAACGTCCACCTGCCGAGTGCCGGCAGGTTTTTTGTTTTTTGCGAGCGGTATGGCCGCCATTTTTCAGGCGGATGGCTTGCCTGTTTTTCGTTGAATCCGGTACGATGAAGGGGGGAGCGGTTTGCCGATTGAGCTGCACTCCTTCCGGCAACGGCCGGGATTGCGCAACATAAGGGAGGAGAGGTTATGGCGATTCAACGCCGCATTCGTCGCGTGAAAACCGTGCAAATGACGACCAACAGCCCGATTCATCAGAGCGGTTCGGTGCTTGAGCCCGGGAACTGGCAAGAGTATGATCCGTTTTTGTTGCTGATGGAAGACATTTTTGAGCGAGGAACGTTTGACGTCCATCCGCACCGCGGCATTGAGACGGTCACGTATGTGATCAGCGGCGAGCTTGAACATTTCGACAGCAAAGCCGGCCACAGCACGCTCGGCCCCGGGGATGTGCAATGGATGACGGCCGGCCGCGGCGTCGTCCATAAGGAAGATCCGGCGCCCGGTTCAACGGTGCACAGCTTGCAACTTTGGGTCAACTTGCCGAGCACGCATAAAATGGCCGAGCCGCGCTACCAAAACTTGCGCGCCGAAGAGATGCCGGTGCGAAAAGAGGAAGGAGCGGTGATCCGCGTCTTTTCCGGGTCATCCAAAGGGGTGCAAGCCCCGACGAAGAACATCGTTCCTGTCACGATGGTGGAAATGATTGTCGAACCGGGAACAACGGTCGTGCAAGATTTGCCGGGGCATTACAACGGCTTTTTGTACATTTTAGAAGGGAGCGGCACGTTCGGAGCTGACCATACGGAAGGAAAGGCCGGGCAAGCGCTGTTTTTCAGCCGCCACAACCGCGGCGAGGAAACGGAGCTAAACGCGACCGCCCGCGAAAAACTCCGCCTTCTTCTTTACGCCGGTGAGCCGGTGAACGAACCGGTCGTCGCCTACGGGCCGTTCGTCATGAACACGCCGGAACAAATCCGCGAAGCGATTCGCGATTACCAGGAAGGGCGGTTTGGGCGATAACGGAAGGGAAAGAGCCGATTCGTTGTATGGCTCTTTCTTTTTTGTTATCATGTTCACAAAAAGAAGCCGTTGGGCTGTTCAAGGAGGACATAGTCATGAACCAAGTCATCGAAACGATTCTCCAGCACCGTTCGATCCGCCGTTTTGAAGACCAGCCGCTCACGGACGAACAAATCCGCACGATCGTTGAATGCGCCCAAGCGGCGTCGACATCAAGCTACGTTCAAGCGTACTCCATCATCGGCGTGAAAGATCCGGAGAAAAAACGGAAGCTCGCTGAACTGGCCGGGAATCAATCGTACGTCGAGCATAACGGCCATTTCTTTGTCTTTTGCGCTGATTTTCACCGCCATGAGCTCATTGGCGAGCTAGAAGGAAAAGACGTGCTTCCATCGCTTGAGAGCACGGAAAAGTTTATGGTTGCGCTGATTGACACGGCGCTTGCGGCGCAAAATGCCGCCATTGCCGCGGAGTCGATGGGGCTTGGCATTTGCTATATCGGCGGGCTGCGCAACAACTTGCCGGAAGTATGTGCGCTGCTAAATGTGCCGAAGCGGGTCATTCCGCTGTTTGGGCTTGCCGTCGGCTATCCTGCACAAACGCCGGATCAAAAGCCGCGGTTGCCGTTTGAACACGTTTATCACGAGGACGAATACGACCAAGACCGGGCGCGATTCATCGCGCAGCTGCAGCGCTACAATGAAACCGTTTCTACCTATTATGAACAACGGACAAACGGCCGCCGCCGCGACACATGGACCGGGCAGATGGCCGATATGCTCAGCCGCCAAGTCCGGATGTACATGAAGGAGTTTGTGGAAGGGAAAGGGTTCAATTTACGGTAGCCTCGCTGCAGGCGGGAGCCCCCAGCTCCCATTCCCGAAGTCCAAGAGGTTCGTAAGAAAGGAGAGAACGAGAGTGGACAAAATCCGGCAACTGGCGCAATGGATCAAAGAGGCGAATACAATCGCCGTCCTGACCGGGGCCGGGATGAGCACGGAGTCCGGCATTCCTGATTTTCGCAGCGAAAACGGCCTTTACGCCCAAGAGGACCATGTCGAATATTATTTGTCAGAGCATTATTACAAAAAAGATCCGGCTGATTTTTGGCGTCGATTCAAGCGGATGTTTTCATTAAAAATGATGGGCGGCTTTGCCCCGAATGATGGGCATCGGTTTCTCCGTTGGCTTGAGGAGATGGGCAAGACGGTGACGATTTTGACGCAAAATATTGACGGGCTGCATACAAAAGCAGGGAGCACGAATGTCATTGAGCTGCACGGCACGTTGCAGACGGCGACATGCCCGTCATGCGGCAACAAGTATGATCTGTCGTTTATCAACCGCCACGAGGTGCCGCGCTGCGAAAAGTGCCAGACGATTGTCAAACCGGATGTCGTCTTGTTTGGCGGGCTTGTTCCTCGTATCGAAGAAGCGTTCGCTAGAGCGGCGGAGAGCGACTTGCTTCTGGCCATGGGAACAAGTTTGGAAGTGGCGCCCGTGAATCAAATCCCGTTTTATGTTGCCGCCGAATCGCCGGCAACAAGGAAAGTATTGATCAACAAAACAGCGACAAGAATGGACGGGATGTTTGACCTTGTCATTTATGGCGGAATCGGGGAAACGGTCGCTAGCGTGCGCAAGCAAATACAGGCGGAATAGATCGATAGATTCCATGCCAACGGGAGAACGCATATGGCGTTTTCCCGTTGGACAAAAAATCAAAAAAGGTATTGTACTTTTCAGAACATTCGAATATAATAAAGATAACATACCAACCGGTTGGTATTTTGATGAGTGGAGCCGAGCATAAAGGCGTAACGGAAAACGGAGGGGACCATCATGTATTTGCGCTTAACGGACGAGCAGCGCATGGTGCAAAAAGCGATCCGCAAGTTTGTGGAAAAAGAGTTAATGCCGCTTGAAAACGAAGTGTTGCGCAATGAGCGGGAAGGAAAGCCCGGGCTTGCGCCGGAGAAATTGAAAGAATTGCAATTAAAAGCGAAAGAAGCGGGTTTTTGGGGGATCAACACGCCGGAGGAATACGGCGGCGCGAACTTGGGCCACGTCATGCAGGCGATCGTCCTAATGGAAGTGTCGAAAACGCTCGTTCCGTTCCAGTTTGGCGGATCGGCGGACAACATTTTGTATTACGCGAATGAAGAACAAAAGAAAAAATATTTGATCCCGACGATCAACGGCGAGAAAAAATCGTGCTTTGCCATGACCGAGCCGGGAGCAGGATCAGATACGCGCAACATTAAAATGACGGCGGTGAAAGACGGCGACGAGTGGGTGTTAAACGGGGAGAAGACATTCATTACCGGCGGCAATGAAGCCGATTTCGTCATGGTCATCGCCATCACCGACAAAGAGCGTCACCAAGCTTCGAACGGGCGTGAAGGGGTGACGTGTTTTATCGTCGACCGCGAGATGGGCTGGCGTTCGGAACCGATACATACGATGGGACCTTCCACTCCAGCCAGCTTGATTTTCGAAAACGTGCGCGTGCCGGAAGAAAACATTTTAGGCGAGCTGCATCACGGCTATAAGCTTGGGCTTGAGTGGATCGGCTACGCCCGCTGGGTCGTCGGCGCCCGTGCGGTCGGAGCGGCCGAGCGGCTTTTGCAAATGGCCATTGACTATGCGAAGGAGCGCGTCACATTCGGCAAACCGATCGCCGAGCGGCAGGCGATCCAATGGATGATTGCCGATTCGGCGGTAGAAATCGAAGCGGCGAAATGGCTTGTGTTAAACGCGGCGTTTACGCTTGACCAAGGGGAGGACAACCGCCATTTAGCCTCGATGGCGAAACTGTTTGGCGCGAACATGGGCAACCGCGTCGTCGACCGCGTCATGCAAATCCACGGCGGCATGGGCTACACGAAAGAAATGCCGATCGAGCGCTGGTATCGTGAAGCGAGATTGTGGCGCATTTACGACGGCACGGATGAAATTCAGCGCCTCATTATCGCCCGCAATTTGATCAAAGGGCACGTCAAGCTTGGACAGTTCATCTAAAAAATGAAAGCGTTGTCGAAAGGGAGGAGAACACGATGAGTCAACGGTTTGCAGGAAGAGTGGCGTTTGTGACCGGAGGAAGCCGCGGCATTGGCAAGGCGATTGTCACCCGCTTCGCAGAAGAAGGGGCGAAAGTGGCGTTCATCGATTTAAATGCAGAAGCCCTTGAAGCGACGGCTGCCGAGCTGCGGGAGAAAGGGTATGAGGTGTACGCCAAAGTGGCGAGCGTCACAGACCGCGAACAAGTGGAAACGACGATGCAAGAAGTGGTCGAACGATTCGGCTCGCTCGATATTCTCGTCAACAACGCCGGCGTCATCCGCGACAATTTGCTGTTTAAAATGACCGATGACGACTGGCAAACGGTGATGGACGTCCATTTAAAAGGCGCGTTTTACTGCGCCCGCGCTGCGCAAAAATATATGGTCGAAAAAGGGTATGGGCGCATCATCAACATTTCGTCGACATCCGCGCTCGGCAACCGCGGCCAGGCGAACTATTCGGCGGCGAAAGCCGGCATCCAAGGCTTTACGAAAACGCTGGCGATTGAGCTTGGCAAATTCGGCATCACGACGAATGCCGTCGCCCCTGGGTTTATTGAAACCGATATGACGAAAGCGACGGCCGAGCGGCTTGGCATTTCGTTTGAGCAGCTCATCCAAGCGAGCGTCGCCAACATCCCGGTCGGGCGCAGCGGCCGTCCGGAAGACATCGCTCATGCGGTCGCCTTTTTCGCCGATGAGCGGTCGTCGTTTGTCAACGGCCAAGTGCTGTATGTCGCCGGCGGTCCGAAATGCTGAAAACGAGGAGGACGGGGCATGTACCAACATGACATCGGGAAACGGTCAGCGAAAGTGAAAAATGTCGTTGAGCGCGGAGCGGTGAAAAAGTTTGCGGAGGCGATCGGCGATCCAAACCCGATTTATTGGGACGAAGAGACGGGGAAACGGTCGCGCTACGGGCGCAACATTGCGCCGCCGACGTTTCCGCGCGTGTTTGACTACGGCGTCATTGAAGGGCTGAAATTGCCGTCCAAAGGCTCATCCATGGCGAACAGCACTTCCATTATGAGCGCCCGCTGTTTGTCGGCGAAGAGCTGTACTGCTATGCGGAAGTAAAAGATTACTTTGAAAAGCAAAGCAGCATGGGCCTGCTCGGTTTTTTAGTAATCGCCAACAACGGCGAGGACGCTGACGGAAATCTCATTTTCACTTCCACCTCGACGATCATTATCAACGAGGCGGTTAGAAAGGCGATGAGCGTATGACGAGCATCCGCAAATGGCAAGTCGGAGAGTCGCTTCCTGAAGTAACGCTCGCACCGGTGTCCCGGCTCGATTTGATCAAATATGCCGGCGCATCAGGCGACTACAACCCGATTCATACGATCGATGAAGAGGCGAAAAAAGCCGGCCTGCCGGGCATTATCGCCCACGGCATGTGGACGATGGGCAACCTCGCGAAGCTGTTTACGCCATACTACGAAGAAGGGTTTGTCCAAGACTATTTCGTCCGCTTCCAGTCGATGGTGTTTTTAAACGATGTCATCACCTTAAAAGCAACGGTGAAGGAAAAAGACAAGAAAGCGATCCGCTTTGCCGTCGCCGCCGTCAACCAGCATGGAAAAGAAGTCGTCAAAGGTGAAGCGGTCTTTGCGCTTTACGAGTGAAAAAGACGGGCGGCCCCAAAGCTGAAGCCGTAAGCGGGGCGAGGGGCCAGCCCGTTTGCGGGGATGTGTTCACAACGAACAAGGGGGAATGACGATGAAACGGGATGCCGTCATTGTGTCGGCCGTACGGACGGCCATTGCCCGCCAAGGAGGCGCTTTGGCGACGTTGCCGGCGCATATTTACGGTGCGGAAGTGATCAAAGAAGCGATGCGGCGGGCGAATATCGGCCCGGAGCATGTCGATGATGTCATTATGGGCAACGTCCTAAGCGGCGGCGGCAACATCGCCCGACTGACGGCGCTGCAAACCGGCTTATCTCTAGAGTTGACAGGTTTGACCGTTGACCGCCAATGCGGTTCGGGCATTAACGCCGTCAATTTAGCGGCGCAAGCCATTTGGGCCGGCGACGGAGACGTGTATATCGCCGGCGGCGTGGAAAGCATGAGCCGCGCGCCGTATTTGATGGACCGCCCGGAAAAACCGTACAGCTCAACACCGCCAAGCTTCCGCAAGTCGCAGCTGTCGCCAAAAGAGATTGGCGACCCGCCGATGGGGATTACGGCGGAAAACTTGGCGAAAAAGTATGGCATCAGCCGTGAAGAACAAGACGCATTCGCCTTGCGCAGCCAGCAGCGCATGGCGCGCGCCATGCAGGAAGGGCGGTTTGACGAACAAATCGTGCCGATCACCGTCCCGGTGAAAAAAGGCGAGCCGTTCGTCTTCGATACAGATGAACATCCGCGCCCGAATACGACGATGGAAGCGCTGTCGAAGCTGCCGCCGGCGTTTTTGGAAGGGGGAACGGTGACGGCCGGAAACAGCTCAGGGCTGAACGATGCCGCTTCTGCGCTCGTCATCATGTCGCGGGAAAAAGCAGAGGAGCTTGGCGTAAAGCCGCTTGCCGTCATCCGCGCCCATGCGGTTGCCGGGGTCGACCCGAACATCATGGGCATCGGCCCGGTGCCGGCGACAAGAAAAGTGCTCGAAAAAGTCGGGCTTACGCTCGATGATATGGACATCATCGAAATCAATGAAGCTTTCGCCGCCCAGGTGATCGCCTGCGACCGCGAGCTCGAGATGGACCCGGAAAAAGTGAATGTCAACGGCGGCGCCATTGCCCACGGCCATCCGCTTGGCGCGACGGGAGCGATTTTGATCACAAAAGCGGTGTATGAACTGAAGCGCCGTGGAGGGAAATACGCGCTCATTACCGCGTGCATCGGCGGCGGCCAAGGCATTGCGACGATTATTGAACGAGAATGAGGCAACGGAGACTATAGGGAATGAAAGACAAGCTAAGAGAAGCCGCCATTGAGTTGTTCGAACGCAAAGGATTCAAAGAAACGTCGGTGCAGGAAATCGTCGAAGCGATCGGGGCAACGAAGGGAGCCTTTTACTACTATTACAAAAGCAAAGAGGAGTTGCTATGTGATATTTGTGTTTCCTATCTGGACGATTTGCTTCGGCAGCAAGCTTGCATTGTCCAAGATCTTGAGAAAAGCTGCACGGAGAAATTGCGGGCCATCGTCCATATGGTCATCTGCAATATCCGCACACGGAAGAAAAGCGCCCGCATTTTCTTCCGCGAAATGCGGCATTTGGCTGACGACCATTTAGAGGAAATCCGCGCCAAGCGGCGGTTGTTTCGCAAGCGGTATGAACAGCTGGTTCGAGAAGGAATCGCCCGCGGCGAATTCAAGCCGTCGCTTCATGCAGAAATGATTACGTTTGGCCTGCTTGGCATCACCAACTGGAGCTATTATTGGTTCCGGCCTGACGAAGGCATCTCTGAAGAAGAACTGACGGATATTTTCGTTGATTTCATTTTGCACGGCATAAAGGCGCCAAGAGCTGGAGAAAGCGGTCGAAATGAGGCGGAGCCAGGCAATTCGGGCGGTCAGACCGAATGAAAGATCGGCCGCGCCGCTTTGATGGTCTGGCTAAACGGCACACAAAAAGGGGGATCGGGATGGAGCTATTCATCCAGCAGCTGTTAAACGGGCTGACAGTTGGAAGCGTTTACAGTCTTGTCGCGTTAGGTTTGACGCTTGTTTACGGCATTTTGCACATTCCAAACTTTGCCCACGGCGCGCTGTATATGATGGGCGGTTATGTTACATTGACGGCCATGACGAAGCTCGGGATGCCGTATGGGATCGCGATCGTCGCATCGATGGCGGCGGTCGGGCTGCTTGGCATCTTGATGGAGCGGCTCGTGTTTTATCCGCTTCGCAATGCGCCGCCGCTCCATGATAAAATCGCGGCGATCGGCATCTTGCTCTTTTTGGAAGCGTTTGCCCAGTTTGTCTGGGGGGCGGACTATCAGACGATGCCGACTCCGTATGGCGATGTCGTCACGTTGTTCGGATTCACATTGACCATTCAACGCATCCTCATCATCGCATCCGCTGTCATCATCATGATCTTGCTTTACCTCTTCTTGAAAAAAACGTTCATCGGCGCTTCGATCATCGCGATGGCGCAAAACCGCGAAGGGGCGAATTTGGTCGGCATTAACACGAATAAAGTCGCCATGCTGACGTTTTTCCTTTCCGGCAGTTTGGCAGCGCTCGCCGCGTCGCTCGCTTCGCCGATCAACCTCGTGTTTCCCGGCATGGGCCATCTTGTCATCTTGAAAGCGTTTGTCATCATCATTCTCGGCGGCATGGGAAGCATTCCAGGCGCCATTGTCGGCGGCTATATTTTGGGATTCAGCGAAAGCTTGGGAGCGACGTATGTGTCGAACGACTACAAAGACATTATCGCTTTTGCCATCCTCGTCATCATTTTAACGGTCAAACCGAACGGACTGTTTGCCAAGGAGGGACGTTGATGGCCATTTTGGAAAAACGGCGCCTATGGCTCGCTGCCCTCATCGCTGCGGCGATTCTCTTTCCGCTTTTCGTCGCCAACGGCTATTACGTGCATATGATGACTATTTCCTTTATTTGGATGATTGCGGTGTACGGATTGAACTTGTTTGCCGGCTATACGGGGTATTTGTCGCTTGCCCACGCTGGATTTTTTGCGATCGGCGCGTATACGCTC
This sequence comes from Geobacillus sp. WSUCF1, assembly GCF_000422025.1. Taxonomy (NCBI): domain Bacteria; kingdom Bacillati; phylum Bacillota; class Bacilli; order Caryophanales; family Anoxybacillaceae; genus Geobacillus; species Geobacillus sp. WSUCF1. The sequence goes on from NZ_ATCO01000021.1 coordinate 22,244, forward strand.
GGCATTTTGACGGTAAAAGCCGGCTGGCCGTTTTGGCTTGCTTTTGCCGCAGCGTGTTTGCTGACGACGTTGATCGGCGTTTTCGTCGGACTTGTCGCCTTGCGAACGAAAGAACACTTTTTCGCCATTTATACACTTTGCGTCGGCTACATCATCTATTTGATCATTGACAAATGGGACAGTTTAACCGGCGGAGTGCGCGGGTTTATCGGCATTCCGGCGCCGGCTGACATCGGTCCGCTCTCGTTTCAAACACCTGTCGCCCAATATTATTTGGTGTTGTTTTTCTTGCTTGTCGTTGTTTGGATCATGCATCGCCTTGTTTATTCGCTGACGGGGAGGACGTACATTGCCATTCGCAACAGCGAGGAGCTCGCCTTGACGCTTGGCATTTCGACGATGAAAAACAAGCTCGCCTCATTTGTTCTCTCGGTCTTTTTTACATCGCTGGCCGGGGCGCTGTATGCGTCGTTCATCCGTTTTCTCGGCCCAGACATTGCGTACGTCAGCGTCATGTTTGACTTTTTAACGTATTTGCTTGTCGGTGGGATTGGCACGCTCGCCGGTCCGGTCGTCGGGACGTTGCTGATTACGTTTCTGTCCCAACAATTGCAGTTTTTGCAAGATTACCGGATGTTGATTTTCGGTCCGGTGCTGACGTTGCTCATCATCTTTTACCCACACGGCATTGCCGGGGGGGTCATCCGTTTGAAAGCAAAGCGTGAAGAAGCGCGCCGTCTCGATCCAGAAGCGAACCGAGTTGCTGCGGAACTGGCCGTCTCGAGCCAAGGACGAGGCGAGCGGCACGCAGAGGAGGGATCATGATGCTTTTGCACGTTGAACGGTTGACGAAGCGGTTTGGCGGGCTTCTGGCGGTCAACGATGTCACCTTTTCCGTCGAGCAAGGGAAGATCAACGCCATCATCGGCCCAAACGGAGCCGGCAAATCGACGTTTTTCAATTTAATCAGCGGCTTGTACCGGCCGACGTCAGGGACGATTACGTTCAAAGGGCGCGATATTACCCGCCTGCCGGCAAACGAACGGGCGAAGCTCGGCATCGCCCGCACGTTTCAAACGACTCACTTGTTTGAACAGGCGACGGTGATCGACAACGTCATCATCGGCCATCGTCTCCGCACGTCATCCAACTTATTTGATGCCATTTTGCGCACGAAACGGCACCGCCGCGAGGAACAGGCATGCAAAGAAAAAGCGATGGAAGTGCTCGACTTTGTCGGTCTAACCCATGTGGCGGATCGGATGGTGGCCAACTTGTCGCAGGAGCAGAAAAAGCGGGTGGCGTTCGCGCTTGCCTTGGCGACCGATCCGGAGCTCGTGCTGCTTGATGAACCGGCAGCCGGCATCAACCCGGATGAAACGGAAGGGCTTGAGGAGTTGATCGTCAAAATGGTAGAAGGCGGCCTGACTGTTTGCCTGATTGAGCACAAAATGTCGATGATCATGAAAATTGCCGACCGCATTATGGTGTTGAACTATGGAGAGAAAATTGCAGAAGGAACGCCGGAGGAAGTGAAAAACAACGAGGCGGTCATTCAAGCGTACTTAGGAGGGAGCGCCATTGCTTGAAGTTGCGAACGTATCGGTCCGCTATGGGAGTTTTGCCGCCATTCGTGATGTAACGTTTTCCGTCAAGCGAGGGGAGATCGCCGTTTTGCTTGGCGCCAACGGGGCCGGGAAAAGCACATTGTTTCGCACGATCAGTGGACTGCACAAACCAGTGCGGGGGGAAATCCGCCTCGATGGCGAGCGCATTGATTCGCTGCCTCCTGACCGCATCGTCGGGCGTGGCGTCGTGCAATGCGCGGAAGGGCGCAAACTGTTTCCGCGCATGAGTGTATACGAAAACTTGCTGATGGGCGCTTACGTCCATCGGAAGGACAAAGAAGGCATCCGCCGATCGTTGGAACACGTATATGAATTATTTCCCATCCTGCGGGAAAAGCGCAATGAGCCGGCCGGATCGCTAAGCGGCGGCCAGCAGCAAATGCTTGCCATCGGCCGCGCCTTAATGTCGCGTCCTGCGGTGCTCTTGCTTGATGAACCGTCGGTTGGACTCGCTCCGCTCATTGTCGAGCAAATGTTTGCGACGATTAAACAAATCAATCAGGAAGGGACGACGATTTTGCTCGCCGAACAAAACGCCCATGCGGCGTTGTCCATCGCTCATCACGGCTATGTGTTTGAAAATGGAACGATCGTTGCTTCAGGAACAGCGGAGGAGCTGCTCGCCAACGACGATGTCCGCAAGGCGTACATTGGAACATGACAAGCGATTGCCGCGAATGGCGTATTTCGCGGGCGAAAGCAAGCGATGCGCCTGCATTGAAAGGAGGTGAACCACGGTCGCGGCACTTATTCATCCAAATATATTTTAGAATAAAAATAGGGGGGAGCGGAATGAAAAAAAGAAAATGGCCGATCGCGGCCATGATGACGGCCGTCATGGCGTTGATGCTTGCGGCATGCAACAGCCCGACAACAAACAATAATGCCAAAAGCGGTAATGGAGGTGGAGGCGACAACGTCGTCAATATCGGTTACAGCGGACCGCTAAGCGGTCCGGCCGCCTACTACGGGGAACGGACGTTAAACGGCGTGAAGATGGCGGCGGACGAAATCAATAAAAACGGCGGGTTTGAAGTCAATGGAAAGACCTATCAAATCAATGTTGTGTCGTTAGATGATAAATATTTGCCAAATGAAACAGCCGCCAATGCGAAACGGCTTGTCCAAGAACATCATACGCCGATCATTTTCACTCCGCACAGCGGTGGGGTCATGGCGTTGCAAGTGTTCAACCAAACGGACAATTTCCTTATCGCGGCGTATACGAGCGAGCCGAAAATTACACAAACGGGCAATAAGCTGACCGTGCGCATTCCGCCGCGCTATGACGGCTACATCCCGACGTTTACCGATTATGCCATGAAGCATTTCGGCAAGAAACTGGCCGCCTTGCCGACGGCGACGCAATACGGGAAAGACTGGACAGAAAAACTGTTGCCGTATTGGGAAAAACAAGGCGGAAAAGTTGTCTACAAATCATCGATTGATTTTACGAAAGACACCGACTTCTTTACGATCGTGACGAATGCATTGAAAGAAAAGCCGGATGTCTTGTTTATCGGTGGACCGTCGGAACCGACGGCAAAAGTGGCGAAACAAGCGCGTGAACTTGGCTTTAAAGGCGGCTTTATCATTATGGATCAGGCGAAACTCGATGAGATGAAACGGGTGACGGGCTCTTATGACATGCTTGAAGGTTCGATCGGCGTCATGCCGCTTGTCGAGTCCAAAGAGCCGGGAGCACCGCAGTTTGTGGAAAACTATCGGGCGAAGTACAATGCCGAAGCGAGCTCGGAGTCTGCCTATAACTACTTGGCTCTTTACGCCTTTGTCGAAGCGATGAAGGCAGCCGGAACGGTTGATGATCCGGCCGCCATTCGCGAACATATGAATGAAGGGTTGAAAAACATCCCGAAAGACAAGCAAGTGTATGTCGTTCCGAAGGTTGGTGAGGACGGCGGCTTTGAATCAAAAATTATCGTTGCAGCAGTGGAAAATGGCAAAGTTGTGCCGATCGAGCTAAAGAAATAAGTCGATCTATTTACTGGCATTTCCGTCAGGACGCCGCACGGACGAAGTGCGACTATCAGCTGGCGCTCCTTGTTTCGAAAATGACACGGTATGCGCTGGCCAAACCGCAAAAAAAAAATCCGAGCGGCGGCAGCGATAAAGACTGGTTTGTCCTGCGCTTCAAACGGCCGGGATTTACGATCGGAGTTGCGCCGTATGTCGGTGAGCGTCCGGTGCCGCTCAAATACTTCCCGGCGATTTGGAGCTAAAATGACGGCGTCCCGCTGGTGTTTGCCAACAAACTATAATCAACGCGCGCCCACTTTCTTGCGTGGGCGCCTTTTTTATGGCTTGCTGCTGAGAAAAATGAGCAAAATAACCGTTATTCTATTAAATAAAACTATGTTCTAAATAATCAATAAAACAAATAGAAAAATTTCGAATAATAAGATACAATAGAACTGTTCTGTGACATTGGAAAGGGGATGGGAATTATGAGGGAAATGGCCCTCGGCCTTGCCGCCTCATTCTTCTTTGCTGTTACATTCATATTGAACCGCTCAATGGAGCTGGCGGGTGGAAGCTGGGCGTGGAGTTCGTCGCTTCGTTTTTTCTTTATGGTTCCGCTGTTGTTTGCCATTCTTTTGGCACGCCGCAACCTCGGTCCGGTTTGGCATGACATGAAATGCCATCCGTGGACATGGATCACCTGGGGGACGGTCGGGTTCGGCTTGTTTTACGCGCCGCTCACCTACGCGGCCGCCTACGGACCCGGATGGCTGGTGGCCGGGACATGGCAGTGCACGATTGTGGCCGGCGTTCTGCTTAGCCCGCTCTTTACAGAACGAAGAGAAACGAAAAACGGAACGGTATTGGTGCGCCGTCCGATTGAAAAGCGGGCGCTCTTGATTTCCATGTTGATTTTGTCCGGCGTCGTGCTTATCCAGTTCCAGCAAGCAAGCCACCTCACTTGGAAAGAAATCGGGTTGGGGATCTTTCCCGTGCTGATGGCCGCGTTTGCGTACCCGCTTGGCAACCGGAAAATGATCGAACATTGCGCCGGGCGCCTTGATGCGTTTCAACGCGTATGGGGAATGACGATGGCCAGCCTGCCGTTTTGGCTGATTGTCGCGTTGATTGGCTGGCTGACAGCAGGTGCGCCGTCCGCGGGGCAAATGATGCAGTCGTTCATCGTGGCCATTAGTTCCGGGGTCATCGCAACGACGTTGTTTTTTATCGCGACCGATCGGGCAAAAGGGAACGAACGGAAACTCGCCGCTGTGGAAGCGACGCAATCCGGGGAAGTGATTTTTGCCGTTATCGGCGAAGTGCTGTTCTTGTCCGCTCCGCTTCCGAACGGATGGGCATTCGTTGGCTTGGCCGTCATCATCATCGGGATTTGCTGGCATAGCTTCGAATCGACAAGAACAGTGAAACACTCATCGCTGCCCATTTCCACAGATCGGCGCCTCAAACGCATAGGGGGGGAACGATGAGAATCATCGTGTGCATCCTGCTTGCCTGCCAGACGTTCGTCATCTACTATTGGATCAGCGATTGGCGTCAGCTTGTCACCCCGGTGGGTCTTTGCATGTGGGTGGGCGGAATCGCAGTCGGCCTTGTTGTTCTTCGGACGGGGCGGTACCTATCGCCAAGATGGCGGAGGGCGCTGAAGATGACGACGGCGGGAGTCATCTTGCTTGCTGTGATGTCGCTGATCATTGAATGGGCGGTTTGTTCGATGCCGTAGTCAAAATAGATGTTGAAAGCCCGTACGATTGATCAAGAACTTCCCGTGTGGGCGTACGGGGAATGCGCCTTTAGAATGAAGCGAACCCCTTGCCTAAGGCGAAAGAGGGCTGCTAACGGCTTCGATGGGCGGAATCGAACATCTTCGGCGCCAAGCGGCGGCCAACCGCATACATGATCGGTGCGCCGATCGCCATGACAACAAACTCGCCAATGGCCGTCGTCAGCCATGTGAGCCAAAACGGAAAGCCGAGCGCGAGCTTTAGTTCAAAGGCGATGATGGCCATGGTCACGGTAAACGACAACGTATTGATCGCCATACGCGCCCAAATGTTCTCGACATAACGCATGGAAACAATCGTGATGAGAAGCGCCAGCACCGACTGGCCGACGCCGAATACAAGATCATACGCGACAATCGGCGAGAAAAACAAATTGGCCAAAAAGACGCCGAGCACGATGCCCACGGCGTATGTTCGGCGGAATACGACTAGGTGGTTTAACATTTCTGAGACGCGAAACTGAATGTTCGTAAAGCCAAACGGCTGGATGAACGCCGTCACGGCGATATACACGGCGGCGATCAAGCCATTTGCCGCTATGATCCGAATGTTCATAACGTTCTCTCCTCGCATTGATGTGATAATATGATTGTAGCATGACAAACGAGTGAACGAAAGGAAGTGAATCTCGTTGACCTTGACGGATCAACAAGCAACAAGCCGGCGGCGATCGGTTTGGGAAGTCGGAAAAACAGCGCTTCTCCTCGGTTTAACGTCATTTGGTGGTCCGGTCGCTCATCTCGGCTATTTTTACGAAGAGTACGTCAAACGAAAAAAATGGATTGACGAGAAAACGTATGCCGATTTGGTCGCTTTATGCCAATTCCTCCCTGGTCCAGCGAGCAGCCAAGTCGGCATCGGCATCGGATTTATGCGCGCCGGCGTTTGGGGGGCGTTGGCAGCTTGGCTTGGTTTTACGCTGCCGTCAGCGGTCGCCCTCAGCCTGGTTGCTGTTTGGTTGCAACACCATTCTTGGGGTGACGCCGGCTGGATGCACGGCTTGCTGTTGGTGACCGTGGCGGTCGTGGCACAAGCCGTATGGGAGATGGCGCGCAAATTCGCCTCTAGCCGCCTCGAGGCAACGGTCGCCATCATAGCGGCGGCCGCCGTGCTTCTTGCGCCGGGCGCGTGGAGCCAAGTCGCCGTCATCGCCGCAGCAGGGGGCATTGGCGCTTTTGGATTGCGAAGAAAAAACGTCGCCCTTTCCTCATCTGCGGCAGGCATCCCGCCTTCCATTCGTCGTTCCACCGGTTTGACGTTGCTTTCATTGTTTGCCGTGTTGCTTGTTGCGCTGCCGCTCATTCGCACTTGGATCCATTCACCGCTTTTGGCGCTGTTTGACAGCTTTTACCGCGCTGGGGCGCTCGTGTTTGGCGGCGGTCATGTGGTGTTGCCGCTCTTGGAGGCGGAAGTGGTGCCGCAAGGGTGGGTCACCGCCAATCAGTTTTTAGCCGGCTACAGCGCCGCCCAAGCCGTCCCTGGGCCGCTGTTTACGTTTGCCGCGTATATTGGAATGGCGGCGTTGGGCTGGAAGGGAGCGCTAGTGGCTACCACAGCCATTTTTCTTCCATCCTTTTTGCTCGTTCTTGGCGCGTTTCCGTTTTGGCACTGGCTTCGCCGTCATCCACGCTTCCAAGCGGCGCTTGCCGGCATTAACGCCGCTGTGGTCGGGATTTTGCTTGCGGCGCTGTATGACCCGATCTGGACGAAAACGGTGAAGGGACCGGCCGATTTGGCGTTTTCCCTTGGGGCTTTTCTTCTTCTTGTTGTGTGGAAGTGGCCAGCATGGGCGGTCGTCCTTGTTTCGTTCGTCGGCGGATGGCTGCGCGCTTGGCTCGGCTGATCGCCCTAAGCACCATGATGGCGGCTTTTCATGATCGTCCGAAAATGGACAACGCCGTGTTTGGCTTTGCCGTTGCAATAGCCGGCAGATGCAAATAGATGCATAGATCGATCAACAGCAGCGCCAGCCAAGAGAAACGCTATGAGAAAATGGATGGTCACAATAGCAGGCGGGAGGTCAAACCAGACAACAAGGGGCCGAGTGCGATCTGCGCCGCAAGCAATCCAGCCGCCGCCGACCGTCGTGGCGAGCACGATGGCGTCGATCGTCAACCTCGTTTCCTTAATGGCCGGCGCCAGTGTATTAGTGATGAGCTTGATCAAATGGTTTTCGTTTGCATGGAAGCGATACCGAGGCGGCAGAAACAAAAGAGCGCCGGCATGGCGTAGGGCTGTGCGCTGAAAGGAAAGCTCGCCGCCTGATCCGCAGGCGTATATAGGCAAAAGGAGGGGGAGCCGATGAAGTGGGTATGGATGCTGCTCGCTCTAACGGCCGGGATGGCTGTCTCCGTACAGGCAGGAGTGAACGGCGGCCTCGGCAAGCGGATTGGTGTGTTGGAAGGGGCGTTCGTGTCGTTTTTAATCGGAACGATCGTCTTATTTTTAGTGCAATTGTTTTTCGGAAAAGGAGAATTGCTGGCCATGTTTTCCACACCGAAATGGCAGCTGACGGGCGGTATTCTCGGCGCTTTTTATGTGTTTGTCATGGTGCTGATCGTTCCGAAAGTCGGCGTCGCCAACTCTCTGGCAGCGTGATCGCCGGCCAGCTCGTCATGAGCTCGATCATTGATCACTTCGGGTTATTCGGGGGACAGCGCATTCCGTTTGACATGACGCGCCTCGCTGCTATAGCCTGTTTGTTTTTGGCGCTTTGGCTTTTTTTCCGCAAATGAACAACAGGACTGGCCAAGTTGGTTTAGTTTTCCGTGATCCGCTCATACTAACAACAGCATGATCGACTTGAAAGGAAGCGGATCAAAGTGAAACAGGCATGGCGCATTTATATGAGCGATTTGAAACATCTCACGACCAACTGGGCCGCATCCATATTGGCTCTCGGTCTGATCGTTCTTCCATCGCTTTACGCTTGGATCAATGTAGAGGCTTCGATTGACCCTTATGCCCATACAGAGGATTTACCGGTCGGCGTCGTGAACGAAGACCGAGGGGCGGAGTTGACCGGTCACCGGTTTCACGCCGGCGATGAGATCGTCAAGACCTTAAAAAACAACCACCAGTTGGGATGGCGATTTGTCACGCGGAAAAAAGGAATGGAAGGCGTTCGGAGGGGAGACTACTTTGCGACGATCGTCATTCCGGCTGATTTCTCAGCTAAATTAGCCACTGTAGTGCAGAAACGTCCGAAAAGGGCGGTTATTTACTATTATGAAAACGACAAACGGAACGCCATCGCTCCCAAAATCACGGAGCGCGGAGCAAGTACATTGTCAGCGCGAGTCAGCGATGAGTTTGTGAGGGTGGTCAATACCGCATTGTTTTCCTTGTTCCACCAAGCGGGAGTGGCGCTCGAACAGCAGCTTCCCACCATTCGCCGCGTTGAAGCGTTCGTGTTTCGTTTGGAAAACGAATTGCCAACGATTCAACGACAATTGAAAGCCCTAGATCGCGATGTGGGAGAGGCAAGATCACTAGTTCGTACAGGCCGCGAGCTTCTGCCGGCTGCCAAAACAACGGTGCGGCGCGGTTTAGAATGGACAGGCCGCGTTGAGAAGTTGTTCATGCAAGTCAATGCTTCATCGCACTTATGGGAAAAGCCGGTGGAAATGGCGGTTCATGCGCTCTATTCCTTTGCAGAGCAGACGCCAGAGTCTCTCGATACACCGGAAAAGCAAGCGCGTTGGGCGACTCTCATCCAACAGGCTGCAACAGACGCGAGCCCATTGGTTCAGCAATTGCGCCGAACGTTGAGAACATGGGAGGGGACGATTGATTCCTCTTCGCTTCAACCTGTGCAGCGCACCATCAGCCGTATCGAGCAGACGCTAGCGTCTATTCAAGAAACAGCGGCGCTAGTGAAACAACATCCAACAGACGTCGAAGAGAAGATCACTCACCTGCGTGAACAAATGGCCTTATTGGACGCACAGGCGAAGCAACTTGATCAAGCATATCGCCAACGGCTGCTGCCTATGCTGCGGGCAAAATGGAATCAAACAGGGGAACAGGTGCGACAAGCGAAACAAACGCTTCTTCGCATGGATCAAGCGTTAAATGAGGCAGAGCAATGGTTGTCAAACACAGATCGTGATTTAGCGGCCGCGCAACAAGCGCTAAAGACCGCGCTGGCGCAATATCCCTTTCTTGCCCGCCAGGTTCGCGAGCTGGCCGCCTTTCTAGCGACAATCAAAAAAGAAACGAACATCGACGAGCTGATTCGCTTGTTGAAACAAGATCCACAGGCGAAAGGCGCCTTTTTGGCCCACCCGATTGACGTCAAAACGTTCCGCCTTTTCCCGCTTCCAAACTATGGTTCGGGCATGAATCCTTTTTACACGGTGCTGGCCATATGGGTAGGATGTTTGTTGCTTGTTTCCGTCTTGTCGACGGATTCTTCTTCGTTTTCGGAAGCGAATGAGCGGGAACGATATGCCGGACGGCTGTTGACCTTTTGGACGCTGAATGCTTTGCAGGCGATGGTCGTGACGGCTGGAGCGGCTTTCATCTTGCCGAATATTTTCATCCGTGAGCCGGGATGGTTCATGACGTTCGGCCTTTTGTGCAGCTTTGTCTTTATGGCGGTGGTTTTTTCGCTTGTTTCCTTGTTCGGCAATGTGGGAAAAGCGATGGCGATTGTGCTGCTTGTCTTGCAAATTGCCGGAGCGGGAGGCACGTATCCGATTGAGCTGATTCCTCCGTTCTTTCAGCAATTAAACCCTTGGCTGCCGTTTACCTACGCCATTGATGTCATGCGCGAGGCAGTCGGCGGGATCGTATGGGAAAATGTTGAGCATGATGTCAAGCGGCTTCTCTTGTTTGCCGTTGCCGCCCTTTTGGCCGGGCTTGTGTTGAAAGGCCCGTTAAGCCCGTGGATGCGCGTGCTGAAAGAGAAAGCCGCCCTAAGCGGGTTGTTTCATTGAAACATTTGCTCTATTTTCTTTTGGAAGCATCTGCTACAATAAGGACGAGAGCGTTGCTTCCTGTTCAATGGCCCCGTAGGATGCATGCTTCTCGTTTTGCGAGATGAGAGAACGAATGGCGGGGAAAAGGGGAGAGAATTGTGTCGATCCGTCGACTGCTTGGTGTTGCATTCCTTTTTTTGGCGATTTCGATGTTTATCGAGCAAATGTGGTGGGTCGGGGGCATTTGCCTCTTGATTGGAATTGGAATGACGGCGAAGTGGAGGAAAAAGAAGCATATATGGTAACGATCGAGAGCGATAAGCTCAGACAGCAAGATGAGCAGTTGATGACAAAAGCGAAACAGTTTATCATGGCCAGCTATCGGGAGCTTGGAAAAAGTGAGCAAGAAATGAGGCGGCGGTTGAACGAAATCCGTTGGGAAGTGGAACAAACCGGCACGTACCGCCATACGTACGAAGAGTTAAGCTATGGGGCGAAGATGGCTTGGCGCCACAGCAACCGTTGCATCGGCCGCTTGTTTTGGCAATCGCTCCATGTCATCGATGCGAGAGAGGCGGTTACCGTAGCCGGCCGCCATGTCACCGGCGATTGGACATGGCTGATTCCGCCTCTTTCTCCGGCGACAACGCACATTTTTCACCGAACTTATGACAACACGACCATGTTGCCCAACTTTTTCTATCAGGACCGTCCATACGAACGACAAAGGGGAGAGGAACAATGACCGTCATCATCCGCATGCGCGATGTGTCATGGGCAAGAGGAGGGCGCATGATTTTGCGTGATATCAACTGGGAGGTGAAAGAAGGCGAGCAATGGGCGATTCTTGGCCTAAACGGCTCCGGGAAAACATCGCTTCTCAATATCGTCACCGGCTATCAGTACCCGACGCGCGGCGAGGTCGAGGTGTTGGGGTATCGGTTTGGGCAAGCGAGTTTGCCGGAGATGCGCCGGCACATCGGATTTGTCAGCAACGCGCTCGATCAGTTTCACGACACGCTGCAAACCGAGACGGTTGAAGATGTGATCGTAAGCGGCAAGTTTGCGACGATTGGCCTGTATGATGCGGTAACCCGCGAGGACCGGGATCAAGCGGAGGCATTGATGGAATCGTTCCGCCTGCAAGCGGTGAAAGGGAAGCGATACGCGACGCTGTCGCAGGGGGAAAAACGGAAAACGTTGATCGCCCGGGCGCTGATGGCGAATCCGAAGCTGCTCATTTTGGACGAGCCGACGGTCGGCCTTGACTTATTGGCCCGCGAAGAAATTTTAGCATTGATCGGACAGATCGTCACTCAGCCGTGCCATCTCTTATACGTCACCCATTATATCGAAGAAATCGTCGACTCCATTACCCATGTCTTGCTTTTGCAAGACGGGCGCATCCTTGCGGCTGGCCAAAAAGAGGAAGTGTTAACCGACGAGCGGCTTTCAGAAGCGTTTCGCCTTCCGATCCGCGTTCATTGGGAAGACGGCCGGCCGTGGGTGTCGATTGGACGTTGAAGACGGATGGACTACCGGCTCCCTAAGGTGCGAAAACCATACCGGGAGCCCTTCCAACCGTAAAAATGCGCAAAAGCATGTCACAACCATCTAGCCGCCTGCACGATAATCCAGTTTTTCCTTGCCAGAAGAGCCGATGGAAAGATGGACGGAAATGTTTCGAATGGTATTCGTTTTCAATGGGATGATGCCGTTTTGTTCCCATTGTCTCCATTTATGAACGTTGCTGCGGTATAATTGGTCTGATACATTCAGCACGTCAATGTTTCGATTGACTCCCCATTCATAGGCTTGTTGGATTTCCTGTTTCACCGTTTGCGCCGTCAGCTTAGCCAGCTGTTCTCTTGACAGCGGCCGGCGCAGCTCGATCAGACTTCCTTGAGCTTGGATGGTCAACTGAAACGCAGGGCCATCTTTGGTCGAAAGAACCGACCACTTCGCTTTTGGATGACGAACGACGAGAGAAGCAACTGTTTGCTGCCCTTTTTTCACGTAAATGGGCGTTCGGATCACATCCCGTTCTGTCCAACGAACGCCTAACAGCTTCTCACGGTCCGTGCATTGTTGGAGTTTGTAATCATGCAAAAAACAGACACCGCTGAGGGACAACATTTTCTTTTTTTTTCCATCCTCTGCCCATCTGGAAGGGTCAAGAGTCATATACGGAATTCGAAGCGTTGCGCTACGTTCATCACTGATCGCAATCAGACGGTTAAATCGAAGCGGGCGAATAAAGGAGCTTTGCTTGAAAATTTCTTCCGGATTCGTTAGCATAGACAAATACGAAGAAGCATGCAATAATGGAGTCGCTTTAAGCAAATCGCTCAAAGGAGCGTCGGTCGCGTAAACCCAAATGGTGTGGCGGATCTCATGATACCTCGTTAATAAATCGATGACTCCTCGCACCACTTCCTTTTTCAGCGCCCGTTTCGTAAACACAATACTCTTAACGTGTCCCCACGAGACCATTTGCTGGATGGACGTGTAAAGTTCATGGGCGGCGATTTCCGGTGTTTCTCCTGCTGACCGTCCAATGACCACGGTTTCGGTCTGCCTTCCGCCGCCATACTCTGCTTTTGCCAATCCGCTGAAGTTGATGAGCTGTACGTACAAGACGAATTGGCGATGATCATAGTCAATGCCGATTGAGTGAATATAGACGATTTGATCAATATTCCGGTTTCCCCAACAGCCGCTGAGCAGCAATGTCATCAGCCCCACGGCAACAAGACGGAGGTACATAGGAAATGGTCCTCCTCCCATTTTCACATTGATCCATTTTATCATTTTGAACCAAGAAGGTCCCCAACTTCCATGAATGAGCGTAAGTGGGAGAAAGATGATCGGGATGAGCCCCCGCCTAGAATATCCTGTTAGGAAAGGCTGGATTTGCTGTCTTTGAGAGTAAAACAGCCTAACCGTAGAACGCATGGGGATGGCTAGGCTGGCAAATAGTCGTGGGGCAAGTGTATCCAACACTCTTCCACCTTTACGCCTTTGTATTAGATGGGAGAGCGTTTCATTTCCTAGCGGCTCAAAAGGCTCAGTTAACAGGCGGAAGATGGATGCCATCCGCCTCTTGACGGCTGTCAGCTGGCGTCACTTCGATCACCGGCGGCCGACCGTTTTCAAAACCGCGGGCGATGTCGCGAATCGGGCTCATTTCATCAGGAACGCCGATCCCTGGCGTATAGCGCGGCAGGCTGGAAGCGGCGCCAGTTTCTTCCCAAGGCTCTCTCATGGATCAACACCTCCATGTTTTTAGTATGGCCATTGATGGAGACTGTATAAATGGAAATTACATCCTTTTCTGTCCACTTCTTCACGCACACCACTTGGTTTTCGCGGATGAGACGGGCGGACCGTTTGTGCAGGAAATCGTTCCGACAGTTCGTGATTTTCTCATAAAGCTTGGCCACTCATCCTCCACTTACGTTCACGCGTGGATGTCAGGGTCTTCTCGGCGAGAGATAATAAAAATGTTTAAAATATTCTAAATGTGATGTATAATAAAAGAAACAACATACTAACCGGTTGGTATATCATCTTTTGAAAACGGATTCAGAATCCGATCGAAAGGAGGGAAAATCATGAGGCTACAAGGAAAAGCGGCGATTGTCACCGGCGGCGCGAGCGGCATCGGCCGGGCGACGGCGATCCGCTTTGCGGAAGAAGGCGCCAAAGTGGCGGTGAGCGACATTAATGAGGAAGGAGGGGAAGAAACGGTCCGCCTGATTCGGGAAAAAGGAGGGGAGGCGATTTTTGTCCAGACGGATGTCGCCGATTCCAAGCAAGTGAGCCGCCTTGTCCAAACGGCGGTTGATGCCTTTGGCGGCCTACATATTCTCTTTAACAATGCCGGCATCGGCCATTCGGAAGTGCGGAGCACCGACTTGTCCGAGGAGGAGTGGGACCGGGTCATTAATGTCAACTTAAAGGGCGTGTTTCTTGGCATCAAATACGCGGTGCCGGCACTGAAAGCATCCGGGGGTGGGGCGATTGTCAATACATCGAGTTTGCTGGGGATTAAAGGAAAAAAATACGAATCGGCTTACAACGCTTCCAAAGCCGGGGTCATTTTATTAACGAAAAACGCAGCGCTTGAATACGGCAAGTTCAATATTCGCGTCAACGCCATTGCGCCGGGGGTCATTGATACGAACATCATTACTCCGTGGAAACAAGATGAGCGCAAATGGCCGATCATCTCGAAGGCGAACGCCCTCGGCCGCATCGGGACGCCAGAGGAAGTGGCGAACGCGGTGATGTTTTTGGCGTCCGATGAAGCGTCCTTTATCACCGGCGCGATATTGTCGGTCGACGGCGGCGGGCTGACGTTTTAGCGGCCGAAGTTTGAAAAGAGAAGGGCACGCCCTAACCGCTAGGCTAGCAACAGAAATGAGGGGAGAGGAAAACGATGCGTTTTTTGAATACCGTGGCCGTGGTCACCGGAGGAGGCAGCGGAATCGGCAAGGCGGCGGCTCTCCGTTTGGCGAAAGAAGGCGCCACAGTCGTGCTTGTCGGCCGTACAGCAGCGAAACTGGAGGAGGCTGCAGAAGAAATCGCACGTCTCGGGACGCCGGGGGGCGTTGACCGGTTTGCGGCGGATGTCACCGACCGCGAACAAGTGCAAGCATTGGCCGAGTATGTCCGACAGCGGTACGGCGACTTGCATGTGCTTGTCAATAACGCCGGCATCTCCACTCATGCGAGATGGCTGGAGTTGACGGAACAAGAGTGGGATGACGTCCAACGCATCAACATCAAAAGTGTGTTTCTTGTGTCGCAGGCGTTCGCTTCGCTGATGATCGAAGGGGCAAAACGCGAGCGCGCCAATCGGGCGATTGTGAACGTAGCGTCATTGTCCGGCCATCAGGCCGGGGCGGAAATTCCGCACTACAGCGCGGCGAAAGCAGGGGTCATCAACTTGACCAAATCGCTCGCTTTGGAGCTGGCGCCGTATGGCATCCGCGTCAATTCCGTCTCGCCCGGTTTTGTCGAGACGCCGCTTACCGAGCGCGGACTGCAAAACGAGCGGTTTGTGAAAGCCATCGAGCGCAACACTGCCTTGGGTCGAGTTGGGCAACCGGAAGAAGTTGCGAACGTCATTGCGTTTCTTGCCTCACCGGAAGCGTCGTACATGACCGGCTCTGATGTGTTGGTGGATGGCGGATGGCTCATCAAATGAAACGGAAAAGTCCAAAATGGAAAGGGAGAGCAAAGGAATATGGAAACCTCGCATTTGCTTGTGGAACAATCCGGTTCTGTATTATGGTTGACGCTGAATCGCCCGGAGCGGCTCAATGCCTTCAGCCCGGAGATGATTGCCGGACTGACGGATGAAATCGAACGCGCCGCGGCGGATGATGCCGTCCGCGTCATCGTCTTATCCGGCGCTGGGCGGGCGTTTTGCGCCGGCGGGGATGTAAAAACGATGGGGCAATCAAGCGCCTCGCAGGCGTATGAGCATATCGGCCGACTGAATCGGCTCATTCTGACTATGCAACGATGCGAAAAACCGATCATGGCCGCGGTGCACGGATTCACTGCCGGGGCGGGATTTAACCTCGCGCTGGCGTGTGATTTGATCCTCGCGGCCGAAGACAGTCAATTCATTTTGAGCTTTGCGAAAGTCGGCCTTGTCTCCGACGGTGGCGGGTCGTATTGGCTCCCGCGGCTTGTCGGTCCGCATTTGGCGAAACAGTTTTTCTTCACCGCCGATCCGATTCCAGCCCGTCGCCTGTATGAATTGGGCGTCCTAAGCGAGGTCGTCCCAGCTGAGAAACTGCGCGAGGCGACAGAATCGCTCGCCTCGAAGCTGGCGTGCGGGCCCACGAAAGCCATCGGAAAACAAAAACGGCTGATTGAGCACGCGCTGACCGCGACACTCGAGGAGATTCTCGAAGAAGAGCGTCTCGTTCAAGGCTGATGGTGGAAACCGAAGACCATCGCGAAGGGGTGGCGGCGTTTAAAGAGAAACGGAGCCCGGTGTTCCAAGGAAAATAAGCGAGCGGCAGTGCCAAAAGAGCGCTGCGCCCTGTTTCTCCATCAGCGGGAGACGGGGCGTATTTTGTTTTCACTTCGCCTCAAATGAAACATGGGGCTGACCCAAAAGGGTAATTTTCTTTAACAAAACACAACATATTGTTTCTTAATGATTGTTTTATACCTATTGTTTCTTAATGATTGTTTTATACCTATATACGGTAATGAGAAAGGGTGTCTCAATCCTTTTGGGACACCCTCTGGTTGGTCGGGGAACGGTGCGATCAAGCGTCAAAGCGCCCCTGCTTGATTCCGGATGGGTTCTGCGAGCAACTGATCCACGTCGTCGATCAACTCGTCAACATGGTCATACGGCGCATCCAGCTGCAGCATTTTCCGCAAGATCCGACGAGCGTTTGGCGATAAATCGAGCTCTTCTTCCCAGCTTTTTTCCTCGTCACTGGTCGGTTCATAGGCAGAATACAATAAAAACAAGGTGAAGTGTCCAAGGGCATAGAAATCGCTTCGTGGATGCGGTTCGCGCCGCAGCCGCTTCTCAAGCGGGTCGTCATCGCGGAAATCCACCGGTTCGCCGATGCGGCAGGCCAAGCCGAAATCGATGATCGCCGCCGTTCCATCGCGCCAAATGATGTTCGGGATGCGCAAATCGCGGTGGACGATGCCGAAAGCATGGACGTGCCGGACGACCTCAAGCACCTTCTTTAACAATCGAAACGCCTCTTGTTCCGTGTACTTGGCTTCCAGCTTGAAAATCTGGTCTTCCACCGTTTCTCCGTCGATATACTCCATCACGAGATGCGGCTGTCCGCGCTCCACAAACCGATCATACAGCCTCGGAATTTGCGGGTGGCGCAGGTGGGCGAGCACGTCAGCTTCGCGCTGAAGCAAGCGGCGGCCGTCTTCGCCTTTTGTCCGCCGCGCTTGTTTGATGACGACAAGACGGCCTGTCAGGTGATCGCGCCCTTTGTAGGCGATGCCGTAGCTTCCCATCCCAAGCTCTTCGATGATTTCATAGCGGCCCAAAAGCACCTTCCCGCCCCGATGCGGCCGATCAACCCAGCGGGAAACGAACGGATGGCGTTCAAAAAACCGTTTCATCAGCTGCCGAAAAAGCTTGAGAAGAAGCTGCCGCTATGATGTTTCTTTTTGTAGTGATGATGCCCGTACTGGGACGGGTGGTGGTGCGAATGATACGTCGGGGTGTAATAATGGTGGTCGCTGCTGCTGTAATGTTTATGGTAGTGCGACGGATGATGGGGATGGCCGAAAAGGGATTTTAGCCATTTTTTCAACATCGTGATCGCTCCTTTGCGATAGATTTATCTATATATACGAGGCAATGAGAGGGAGGTTTCAGATTCAAAGATGAAAAAGAAACCGCCAGGGGCATTAGCCCCTAGCGCGGTGCGGCAACCTCATTCCTTTTTTTCGTTCAACGCCTGCTTGAAGAGCTCCCCTAAACTCGTGCCAAACGATTCGTTGGCCGGGCTGTATTTTTTCAGCAGCGCCCGTTCGCTTCCTTTTGCGGCGATGCGTTTGGTCTCGTCCGCTTTTTCGACAATATTGCACGGGCGGCATTGGAAATAAAGTCCTGCTTTTCCTTCATGCATTTCCATACGCCGGTGGCATTGCGGGCAACGGCGGTTCGACAGTTTCGGGTCGCGCCGGCGGCGGTAGCGGCACGCTAAGTTCGAGCAGACAAGCATCCGTCCGTCTTTCGTTTTCCGCTCTTTTAAAAGCGCACCGCATTCTGGGCATGTGAGATTCGTGAGGTTTGGCGCTTTGTATACCTGCTCGCTTTGCTTGATTTCGGCAACGAGTTGCTGCGTTTGCCGGCGGATGTTGGCCAAAAATTGTTGTGGATTTCCTTTCCCGCGGGCGATCGCCTCCAGCTCCCGCTCCCAGCGGGCGGTCAATTCCGGCGATTTCAGCTCTTTATTGACGAGCTCAATCAGCTGTTTCCCTTTTTTCGTCGGATAAAACCGTCCGTCTTTTCGCTCGACCACTTCGGTTTCGACCAGCCGTTCGATGATGTCCGCCCTTGTCGCTGGCGTGCCGAGCCCGTATTTTTCCATTTGCGCGAGCAAATCGGCTTCCGAATAACGAGCGGGCGGTTCGGTGAACGATTGTTCCCTCTCAAGCTGCACCGATGGGAGCGTCTGACCTTCTGCGAGGTGTGACAACGTCGGTTTGGCATCCGTTTCTTCTTTGCCGAGAACCGCTTTAAATCCGAAGTTCACAACCGCCGTCTCCTTGGCGACAAACATTTCGCCGCCGATGTCAAAGACAGCTGTCGTTGTTTCGGATTCATACGGCGGGAAAAACAGCGCCAAAAAGCGACGGGCGATGAGATCATACAGCTTGCGCTCATCAGTCGACAGCCTGCTAAGGTTGAGCCGCTCATCCGTTGGAACGATGGCGTGATGATCGGTCACTTTGTCATCGTTAAATACCCGCTTGGCTGCTTTGGCTTTGCCTTTGGCAAGGAGCGGAGCGATGACGTCCTCATAACCGGATTTCATCGCCAACAACCGCTCGGTCATCGTCGCTTCCATATCGCTTGGCAAATAACGCGAATCGGTGCGCGGGTACGTGACGAGTTTGTGTTGTTCATACAGCCGCTGCAACACCGAGAGCGTCTTTTTCGCCGAAAAGCCAAACCGCTTGTTCGCGTCCCGCTGCAGCTCGGTTAAATCATACGGCAGCGGGGCGGGCTCGCTTTTTCGTTTCCGCTTGACGGACACGACGCGCGCCGGCTGACCGTCAAGGCGGGCGAGCAGCTGCTTCGCTTCGTCTTGGTCAAACAGACGATGTCCTCCATGCCGCTTCCATACGGCCGTGATGGAACCGATCTTGGCCCGAATCGTCCAATATGGCACGGGAACGAACGATTGGATCTCGCGTTCGCGCTCGATGATCATCGCGAGCGTTGGCGTCTGCACGCGCCCGGCGGAAAGCGGATCGTTGTATTTGGTCGTCAAGGCGCGCGAGACGTTTAACCCGATCAGCCAGTCGGCTTCGGCGCGGCAGACGGCCGATTGATACAGCCGGTCAAACTGCGCCCCGGGCTTGAGTTGGCGGAAGCCGTCGCGGATGGCGCGGTCGGTTTGCGAGGAGATCCATAGCCGCCAAATCGGCTTCGTCCAACCGATCATCTCTAAAATCCAGCGCGCCACCAGTTCCCCCTCGCGGCCCGCGTCGGTCGCGATGATGACATCTTTCACATCCGGTCGTTTCGCCAACCGTTCAATGGCGCGAAACTGGTGGCTCGTTTGCCGGATGACTTTCAAGCCCATTTTCTTTGGGATGATCGGCAAGTCCTCCAGCCGCCATGTTTCGTATTTCCGGTCGTAGTCTTCCGGCATCTTCAGCTCCACTAAATGGCCGAGCGCCCAGGTGACAATATGCTGCTTTCCTTCAAAATAATGTTTATGCGCTTGCTTGCAGCCGAGCACGCGGGCGATGTCGCGAGCGACGCTCGGCTTTTCCGCTAACACGAGCGATTTCATCGATAAACCCCTTTCTGTCGTCTCCACATGAGCACAGTCTGCTTCTTAGTATAAAGGAAGAAGGAAAAAGACGCATCCGCCAAGGTTTGTCTCCTTGGCAGGACAAGACGCCTTGGCGCGGCGCAAAGCCGCATCTCCACACTTTCTGCACATTTGTCAAATAAAATAGTAAAATTGAAATGACACTCGGGCTTGCTGGATGAGGAGAGGAATCCGTGCGAAAACTGTCATGGAAACTCGGAATGCTGTTTTTTGCCTTTGTCTTGGCCATTGAAATGGCGCTGTTCGTTTCCCTCTACGCTACGCTCGTCCATGCGCGCATCGAGGAAGAATTCGCGCAACTTATAGCGCGGGGAAACAGCCACCGCAACGTCTTGGAGAAAAATAACGATCGAACGACATTGGCGCATGTCGTGATGATGGAATCAGAGGCGGAAACCGATGTCGCCATTACGGACGCCCGGCGCCGGATTGTATCGGCGTCTAGCGGCATTGTTCCGTTTGCCAAGCGCCTCATTCCTTTAACGAACGGCCGCCATATTCCCCGCCGGGGAATGATGGTTGAAACCGACTGGAAGCGGGCGTCACATATTGCTGCCGTCAGCCCGATTCAAATCAGGGGTGGAACAAGGGGATATGTGTATATGTTTCAAGACACCCGCTCGATCCGGACGATGGTGTATAAATTGAAACATCATTTTGTTGTCGTCGGTATGTTGTCCGTGGCGATTACGATGATGACGATCGCCTTTTTCTCCCGCGCCATTACGATGCCGCTTCTTCGCATGAAGCGAGCGACCGAAGCGCTCAGCCAAGGCGATTTTTCCGTGCGCGTCGAAGTGAAAGGAGACGATGAGCTGGCGCAGTTAGGCAACGCCATTCAAACGCTGGCCAACGATTTGGCGTATTTGAAACAAGAGCGGAGCGAATTTTTAGCGAGCATCTCTCACGAATTGCGCACGCCGCTGACGTATGTGAAAGGATACGCCGACATTGCCCGACGTCCGCATCTGTCTGAGGAACAACGGGCGAACTATATGGCGATCATTTACGAAGAAGCGGAAAAGATCGAAAAGATGGTCAAAGATTTGTTTGAATTAGCCAAACTGGAGCAACACTCGTTCCAGATTGAAAAGCAACCGACAAATCTTTGTTCGTTTTTGACAAAATTGTGTGAAAAACTGCGCCCCGCGTTTCAGGAAAAATCGTTGTCGCTTGTGTGCCAGTGCCCCGGTTCGGTCATGGCTGCGATTGATCGGCAGCGGTTCGAGCAAGTGATGATCAATGTGCTTGACAATGCACGAAAGTACGCGTTTTCTGGCACGACGGTGGCCGTCGCCGTTCACCTTCAAAAGCAAGGAATCGTCATTGCCGTATCCGATGAAGGAACCGGCATTCCGCCGGAAGATGTGCCCCGGATTTTCGAGCGGTTTTATCGGGTTGACAAATCGCGGTCGCGGACAAGCGGCGGGACCGGACTCGGTTTGGCGATTGCCAAAGAAATCGTCGAGGCGCACGGGGGAACGATCGCTGCTCGAAGCGAACAAGGAAAAGGAACGACCATCCTCATTACGCTGCCGGAGGGATAATGATGTATACCTTGCTGTTGGTTGATGATGAAGAGCGGATGCTCGATTTATTGGAATTGTATTTAGCGCCGAACGGCTACCGTTGCGTGAAACGGCGTTCAGGGGCGGAAGCCATTGACTATTTGCGGCGCCATCACGCCGATTTGGTGCTGCTTGATGTCATGATGCCAGAACTCGACGGATGGGAAACGTGCCGCCGCATCCGTTCGTTTTCGAATGTGCCGATCATGATGGTCACCGCTCGCGATGAGACGGCGGATATTGTCCAAGGATTGAAAATCGGAGCGGACGATTATGTGACGAAACCGTTTGACGAGGCGGAACTGCTTGCTCGCATTGAAGCGGTGCTGCGCCGTACAGCTGGCGGTCGTTCCGCCATTCGCGCGGCCGGGCTTGTATGGGACGAAGAGGAACATACGGTCCGCTACGAAGATAAGCCGATTGCGTTGACGCCGAAAGAATTTGCCATTTTGGGGCTGCTGTTAAAGCACCCGAATCAGGTGTTCAGCCGCGGGCAAATCATCGCATCGCTATGGGGCTATCTCGCTGATACGGAAGAGAGGACCGTTGACTCCCACATGAAAAACATCCGCGAAAAATTGCGGAAAGCGGGGTTCCCAGTGGACGAATATTTGCAGACGGTCTGGGGCGTCGGCTACAAATGGGAAGGGCGCAAGTCATAACCATTTTCGGAAAGAGAGGCGTTTGGGTCAAATGGAAGAACGGATGATTGAGTTCCTTCAAGCATACGGCGGAGCGGCGTACTTCTTGAGTCTAGCCTGCAATGTGGTGATCAGCGTGCTCGGAGTCGTCCCAAGCGCCTTTTTAACTGCCGCCAATTTGACCGTTTTCGGATTTTGGCCCGGCTTTTGGGTGTCGTTTGCCGGCGAGGCGATCGGAGCGGTCGTCTCGTTTGTCTTGTATCGAAAAGGACTTCGCCGATGGAGCGAGACGACATGGCTTTCCCATCCCAAGGTGAAGCCGTTGCTTCATGCAAGTGGCAAGGAGGCGTTTGGGCTTATTTTCGCGCTTCGACTGTTGCCGTTTGTGCCATCCGGGGCGGTGACGTTCGTTGCTGCTGTCGGCCGCACGTCTCTTTCTGTGTTTGCAACGGCTAGCTCGCTCGGCAAGCTCCCGGCTTTATGGATGGAAGCGTATGCCGTCCATCAATTCCTCGAGGCCGCCTGGGCGGGCAAACTGATGCTCGCTGTTGCATCGATCGTTCTTTTGTGGTTCGTCTGGCGAAAGATAGGGCAAAAAGCAGCGGGGTGAAACAGCCCCCGCCCAAAAGGACAGTCAGCCTAGGCGCCATACGGCCTTTAGCGGCAAATGGCCGGACGCCGTCGGCATGATCGTCACGACTTGTGCGCCCGCCGCGATGGCGGGGAATGGAAACAAAAGCGGTTTCTCCACAAAATCTGCACAAATGTCGGGTATGCTAACAAGGCAAGGAGGGTGAAAACGATGAAAAACTGGAAAATGTTGTTAGGTACAACTTCGGTCATGGCAGCGCTCTTGTTATCTGCCTGCACCGGTGCAAACGACAACAAAGCGCCAAAGGAACATACGGCTTCTCACACCGGGCATGAAGGAATGAATCACTCGGGCTCCAAAGAGGTGCCGGCCGGATTGAAGGAAGCGAAACATCCAAAGTATCCGGTCGGAAGCCAAGTCATCATCCACGCCGACCATATGCCGGGGATGGATGGAGCCAAGGCGACTGTCACTGGTGCCTTTGACACGATCGTCTATACGGTCACATATACCCCAACCACAGGCGGGAAACCAGTGAAAAACCATAAATGGGTCATCCACGAGGAAATCGAAAACGCCGGTGACAAACCGTTCCAGCCGGGCGACGAAGTTGTCTTGAATGCCGATCACATGGAAGGGATGAAAGGCGCCAAAGCAATCATTGATTCGGCGAAACAAACGACGGTGTATATGGTCGATTACGTCGATACGGAAACTGGTCAAAAAGTGACCAACCATAAGTGGGTGACCGAAGATGAGCTGTCGCCGGCCAACTAACGAATCATCATCGGTGTTTCCGCAAAACGCACAGCCATTTCCCTTGGAGCGGAAAAAGGAAGACGGGCGCCGTCTATGATGAAAGGACGCCCGTCTCTAGCTGTCGCCCGAGCGAAAAGAGGCGGTTTGGTTACGCCGTTCGCCCGGGCGCTTTTGTTGCTTGATGCTGCTTTTCTTTGACAGTGGAATAGATGAATAAGAGAACCAAGACGGCCACGCAGAGAAGCGAACCGATTCGATGCTCTCTTTGAAGCAAAAAGCCAAGCCAAATCGCCCCGAGCGCCCCGACCGCCGCCATCGTTGTGTACGGAAACCCTTTCGTTCGGAAAAACGGCTTCGTTTTGTAGTGCGGCCGCAGCTTCAGCTGAGCGGCGCCGATCATCATCCAAACGATGAGCACCGTAAACCCAGGAATCGTCATCAATTCCCCGATGATCCGCCCGGGCGCCAAGTAGGCGCCGATCACGCCAGCGGCGATGCAGATGGCGACCATGCCCATCCCGTACAGCGGAACCCCGTGTTTCGTCGTCCGCTGCAAGCGGCGGCTTGCTTCTCCTTGTTCAGCCATGGTGTACAGCAACCGAGAAGTCGCATAGACGCCTGTATTGGCCGCCGATAAGACGGCAATGAGCAACACCGCGTTCATGACATGGGCCGCGCCGGGCAACCCGATCGCTTCCAACACTTGGACAAAGGGGCTGTTCGTTTCCGAAACGGTGTTCCATGGCATAATGCCGCAAATGATGGCCATTGGCAAAAGATAAAAGCCGACAACCCGCCAGATTGTGGTGCGAATGACGCGCGGCAGCACCTGCTCGGCGTCTTTCATCTCCGTCACCGCCACCCCGATCAGCTCCGCTCCGCCATAGGAAAACATCACGATAAGCAAGGCGCTGAGCGTTCCGGCAAACCCGTGCGGAAACCATCCGCCGTCGCCGGCAGACGGAAACGAGCCGCTTATGCCGCTTGGGATCACGCCAGCCCATACGCCCGCCCCGAGCACGATAAACACCACTAGCGCCGCCACTTTCAGGCCGGCCAGCCAAAATTCCGCTTCCCCGTAATACTTCACAGGGAAAAGATTCAACCCCATGATCAGACACGCGCACAGGAGGGCAAGCAGCCATAACGGCGCAGACGGAAACCAATAGCTCAGGAAACTGCCGGCAGCCAGCAGTTCGACAACAGTGACCAACGTCCAATTGATCCAATACAGCCAGCCGACGATCCATGACAGGCGAAAGCCAAACGCCCGGCGGATCAAATGTTGAACGTTCGAACCTCTGTCAACGATTGTCGAAAAAAGGCATCGCAACATGGAAATGTTTCGTTATACTGGAAATAGAAATGATGTGCAAAAAGGAGATTAAGAGAATGCTTCCTCATAGAGGCAAACCCATTTCATCAAAAGCAGTCATCGTGTGGCGCCTCACTGGGGCGCTTGGGGCATTGGCTTCTGGCGTGGCGATCGGGGGAGTCATGTGGTTGCTCTCGCAGTTCCATGCTCCTCCTTGGTTATTGATAGTGTTGGTCGGCGTTTGGGTGGTGCAAGCCATTGTATGGGTCGTCTGGCTCCCGCCGTTGCGCCAAAGACGTTGGCGCTATGGCATTCGCGAAGAAGAGATTGACATTCAGCGAGGAGTCTGGTCTACGAGACGGACTTTGATCCCGATGGCTCGCGTTCAGTACGTCGATGTGCGACAAGGTCCGCTTCTCAAGCGGTACGGGTTGGCTTCCATCGCGGTGTTCACAGCGGCGGCTGCCCATGAAATTCCCGCTCTTCCGATGGAAGAAGCGGAGCAGCTTTGCCGCTTGATTGCCGAGTGGGCGAAGGTGGCGGATGACGATGACGCCTAGACGCCGCCTTCATCCTGTTGCGATTATGGCGGGAGTCGGAAAAGAGCTGAAAAATATGGTCATTCCGCTCCTTGTGATCATGGTGGCTGGCAGCCGCAACCGCTTCTCTTGGAGGGATTTCATCGTGCCGCTGGCGGCTGTCGTATACACGGTGGTGATGGGTGTTCTTTCTTGGATCCGCTTTACGTACGCTTGGGATGAAGACCGCTTGCTCGTGGAAGAAGGCGTGTTTGTCCGCAAAAGACGTTCGATTCCGTTCGAGCGCATCCATGGGATTTCGGTGACAGAGGGCATATGGCAACGGATGGCGGGAGTGGTTCAAGTACATGTTGAGGCGGCGGGCGATGCCCTCGGTGAAGCAGAAGTGACGCTTCGGGCCATATCAAAGGAAGAAGCCCGCCGCCTGCAACGATGCGTGGAACAGGCGAAAAACAAGGCGGAAAACGCCGCCCATCCGGAACCATCCGCGAACCGCCCACATCCTGCTCTGTTTACCTTATCGATGAAAGAAGTATGGATGGCTTCGTTGACAAGCGGCGGCACGCTTGGCGTGGTTGCCGCGTTATGTGCGTTTTTGTCACAATTAGGCGACTTCATTCCATATGAGGCGCTCATCCGTGATCTTCAGTCGACATGGAACGGACATGGAGGATGGTATATTGCCCTATTCATCTTGTCGCTTCTCTTGGCCGCTTATGGAGTAGCTATCGTACAAAACATGATCCGGTACGCTTCGTTTGTCGTGCGGAAACAAGAAGACACGATTGTCATTGCCCGCGGATGGCTGGAACGAAAAGCGGTGTCCGTCCCAGTTGCCCGCGTCCAAGGTGTCGTGATTCATGAGAATTGGCTGCGCCGTTTGTTTGGGTACGCCTCTGTGTCCTTGATTCATGCCGGTGGGAGGCTCGATGGCGGCGGAGCAGGGGATGTTGTTCTTTGTCCGTTTGTCGAAAAGAGGAGAGTTGCGTCGATCATTCAAGCTTGTTTGCCCGAGTACGATCTCGGCGTTCCTTTTTCTCCATTGCCCAAGCGCGCGAAACGCCGTTACATGCTTCGTCCGCTTGTTTGGCTCGTGATTCCCGCCATCTTGGCGGCATATATAGAACGCCCATGGGGGGCGGCTGTGTTGGTGGTGTTGCCGCTCGGGGCATGGATCGGCATCCGTCGCTTTCAAATCGCGGGATGGTCGCTTTCGTCGAAGCAGCTGGCGCTTCGAAGCGGATGGTTTCGGCAAACGACGACGTATATCTTGAAACGTCACGTTCAATCGCTTGAAACATCAGCGACGTGGTGGCAAAAGCGAAAACGGCTGGCGACCATTTCCATTGCCGTCATGCCGCTTGGCACCCGCGTCCGCGTCGTGGATGTGGATGAAGCGGATGCGGCTTCGGTCTACCGCTGGCTGCAAGGGAAAAGGAGGAAGCAAACATGATGAGAGCCTCTTTTCATGGGATCATCCTTGCGTTTGGGCTCATGTTGCCGCTGGGGGTGCAAAACGTGTTCATTTGGACCCAAGGACGATCCAGCGGCGTTGACGGCACGCCTTGCCGGCGGTGCTGACCGCGTCGTTGTGTGATGCGTTGTGGATTTTACTCCCTTGAATCCAAAGCGAAGAGGCGGGAACACTCCCGCCTCTTCGCTATTGAGAGGTTTTCGTCTTTTTGAATAGAGACCATAATCCCCATTTTGACGGTTTCCCTTCCCCCATAAAAGAGTCTTCTCCATGAATGATGGCGTCATCTTGGATCAAAACGGAGGCGGAAGGAAGGAATGCCGTCGCTTCATAGGTTTCGGAATCTGATTGCTGCCCGTCGGCTGAAATGTCGGATGCCGATGTTGGATCTTGCGTCACCGCCTCTTGGCTGCCGGGAGAAACTAGAGATTCCTGCTTCTCTTTGATTTCCATGTTTGGGTCTGTTTTGTTAGGTCGTTCATCCTCGTTTTTTAACGGGTCCGCTGCTTTATGAGTGCTTTCAAACCTTACTTCATCTGTCTGTGTAAACAATTGGTGGTCCTTTTTCTGTTCCAGCCTTGAAGCGTCTGAGCGTTTTCCTGGATTTGGATCAGTATGATCGTTCTGAACGCTGATATTCAATCGATTGTCCTCATCCTCTGCAGGTGGTGATGAATGCTGGGATGGGTGGCGATGATGGGAAGATGGATGTTCCATTCGGACGCGTTTGATTGGGATCGATTTTTGTGAATATAGATGGGATGCATGAGTTTCTTTGCGTTTCACAGGTGAGACAACAATGGGTTGGTTGGTTCCATCCATAAACTCCTGTAATTTTAAAAAACTGTTAGGGGGTGGCGGCGCCTTTTCCGTTTGCATGTTTGTTGAAAAGGGATTAGCTGATTGGATCGGTGATGTTGCCGGTTCTTTCGATTTCTCATCAGAGGATGCCGTTAACCGCTCCATGAGTCGGGACAGCATCTCCTTCAATTCAATTGTATCGTCATTTGGCGATTCCTTGGGTGGGTCATTCCGCGATCGGGTTAAGTCGGCGATTTGGTTCGAGAGATGTTTGATCTCACTGGCAAAACTCGTGACCTTTTCCATCATCAACTCCAGCTCCATTTGTTGGGTGAAAATATGTTTTTGCAGCGTCAAGGAGTCTTTTTGTCGTTCGATCTCGATTTTGGATAGTTTGTCTTGGATTTGTTGCATTTGCTTCGTAAACACTCCGATGTCTTTTTCCAATGCTTCAATTTTCGGGATGTTGCTTACATTGTTTTGCAGGTTGGAAACATCTTTGGCCATTTTCTCTATTTGTCCCTTCATCGTATTGTAATCTTTTTCTAGTCGCTCTAGCCAAGATGCCCATGAATCGATCGATTCGTTCATAAACGAAAGGGTCCCGTCCTTTCGCAGTCGATTTTTTTCTTTTGTTTTTTTTCGTTCTTCATTCCATTCCGTTTCCTTTTGTTGAAACGCCTTCAGTGTCGCTTCTAAAGACTGGATGTGTTTTTGATTGGCTTCCGCTTGTTCTTGCCAGTAGGCGCATGTTGTTTTCCATTGCTCCATCTCCTGCCGCAGCCATTCTTTTTCTTCCTCCATTGTTTTCAATGCTTCCGATAAGCGCTCGATCTCATTCTTTTGCTCGGACAGCAGCTCTTCATAACGGCGGCATTGTCCGATGAGTTCATCATGCTTCGCCTGGAGTTCATCCTTTTCCATGTGAAGACGCTCCCATTCTTCTTGAGAGCCTAATGAAGCGAGCAGTGTTTTGTATTTGTCCAATTCTGATTTCAGATGGATGATTTTTTGCTGCAATTGGGTGGTTTTTTGCTCCTTGCTCATGTCCATCACCTTTTTCCGCATGTCATGGTAGCCATTATATGCAGATATTGAAAAACGGGTGCCCTGCTTGCTCATGCATGAACCATATCATTTTTGTTTTCAAAAATGAATAAAAATAGTTGTTTTTACTATAACTTGTATTTCTCCCCATCATACTATAGAGTAGCCTGACAAAAATTCATGAAAGAAAGGATTGGTTCTATGCCTATCAATTTAGAGCAATTTGCTCAACAATTTGATCCAGAGTGCATTCAAGTGTGCAAAGTCTATGACTGGACGACACACGTTGTACAGCTGGCGCAAGACATCACATTCACATTCCCAAGCGGTTCGTTGGATGGAGTCACGGTTTCCCAAGTCAGCTGTTCGGTCACATTGTTGGAGTGTGGGGAAGACGCCCCTCGCCGGGATATTGAGTGCACGGTCGGCAATCAAATTGTGACGCTGCAAGCCGTCACCTTAAGCAAAACGATTCAAGTCGTGTTGGAGGTAACGGGAACGAACGCAACGGGCGCTCAAGTGACCGTCGTCAGCAACCCCGCGTTAATCACAACCAGCGAGGAAGTCATCCTTTGCGCTCCAGAAGGCACAACGGTGTGCTGCAACGCTGTACAAAACACCTTTAATAGTTGCCGGGTCGGGGCGTTTACGCAAAGCGGAAACAGCATTACGGCGAATATTTCGATCCGCATTTGCCAAAGCATTGTCGTGACCTTTGAAGTTATTTTGGAAGTCGCTGCACGGTTCTGCCAACCCCGCCCGGAAATCATCTGCGAAGAAGAATGCCCGGTGGATGTCTTTCCGCCGCAATGCCCCGCTGTGTTTCCTGCAATGTAAAAAACACGTCTCTAGTTGCGGAAAAAAAGAGGAGATGTTCTCCTCTTTTTTTCATACATATACATTTAAGAAATGGAAAAGTGACGTCATAAGAGGGGGAAAGATGATGGATTCGATTCTCGAGTTGGAACAGAAAATACAATCGATTGAGAAAGAACTTCGCGCTGTTAAACAAGCCGTAACGGAAATGAGACAGTTGCCGAAACAAGTCTTATCAGATGAAATTTGTGTGATTTGCTACTTCACCTATTCCTTATTGCTTCCGAAGGCAGGCGGGCAAAAAGGGATCATTGCCGGGAACTTTGTGATCCGCAATATGGGATCTTCTCCTTTGGAGAACCCCTATATTTGCCTGCGGGTTTCCCCAAAAGAACACGTGGCGTTATCGGCAAAGTTAGGAGGCGGCATTCAATACGATCGCCGTCTCAATCCGCTTGTCATGGAAGCTTGGCAATATATGAATGAGGAGGCAGAGAACATCGCGGAAGAGAAGGGAGAATTTTGGCTAAAGCCGGTTCATGTGTCACGCATTGAGCCAGGGCAAACGCTCTCTTTTTCTAATTTCCAATTTCAAGTCGGTAAGCGTGAAATCTCGACCACTTACAAAGCGGACGGATTTTTTTTCTGCCAACAGCTGCCTAATGGAGTGCGAGCATTGAACCATATTGTCGTCCATGCTTGACAGCCTGAAGACCTACGCGCCATAAAGCAAAAACAACCGGCTCAGAGGGCAATCGCCTTTCGCTGAGCCGGTTTTGCTGGGTTATACGCTGCGAACAACAAGAGCGTTCAAGGCGCGAGTTTCTGCTGTGATGCCGCTTAGCAAGGTGGATAAAATCCCACCGTTCGTTTCAATGACAATGCGATAGACATGCGTCCCTACGCCCGGTGCGTCGACCCATGTCAAGTTCGGGAAAAGTGTTGTATTCGCAGCGAGTGAGAGTACGGGTAGAAGGGATTCGACATCAAGTGACGCAATTGGGACAAAAGCTCCTCCGTTTGTTGACCGTTCCAGCCTATAGGTGATCCCTGTCAAAGTAGCGCCGGATAGAAGGGCTAAAACAGCCAGTTCCAACTCAACCATCGAATCGAGCTTGACGCGGTCGCCGCTGAGGGTCGTAATCGGCTGCAAACGAAGCACTTCCGTGACGGCAGTTCCGGTCAGAGGAATGGTAATGGGCAAATCCGTTGAAGACTGCGTAAAGAACAATTGGGGAAACAATCCACCATTGCACACACAAACCATTCGTCTATCATCCTTTCCTAGTTTAGATTTGGTACTACTGTATTAAATGATAATGTTTAAAAAAATGATTAAGATTAATAACTATTTTTCTATAAAATGGTGTAATCATCCATGATGTAAGAGGGTGGGTATGACGAGCAACGGGACGTCAGCCTTTTGGCACCACGCTTTAAAAGAAATCAGGTTAATTACTTTTAGCTTGGATGCATGATCAAGACCGATTTCCGGAGAGTGATGTTAGGTTCTTATTTTTTCATATTAGGCGATGGACCTATGCATAATGTTTACAGGATACGTATATATACAGTATGAACACCCCTTATGGATAAAAAAACAGGGAGGCGTTATTGAGATATGACGTTATATGGCATGAATGACCATTCCATCCCTTCGCGCTCCAACGATGAATTGGCGCCGTTAATTGGGAAGACCGTCACTATTTATCGTGGAGGTCCGGAATCCAAAACCGGTAAATTGCTTGATGCCCAATCCGACTATCTTTCCCTTATGGACGGGTCATCCGTCATTTATTATGCACTGCACCATGTTCAAAGCATCACCGAAAACGCCAAACAGAATTCGATCCCTTCTGCTTCCGATTTGGCCAACCTGCCCGATACGGAGATCCCTGCGAGGTTCAGTTGCTTTCATGAACTGTTACAACATTTGGTCGATGCTTATATTCAAGTCAATCAAGGTGGGCCTGAATCTAAACAAGGGACATTATTAGGCGTCAATGACGACCATATTGTCCTGTTCACCCAGGATGATGGGGTGGTGTTTTATCATCTTCAGCATATTAAAAGTATCAGCCTGCTTATCAAACGTGAAGAAACCACACCAGAAGCCGGCTCATCAGCAAACGAAGCGGCGGACAACGTTTCTCCATCATCGGCAGATCATGTTTCTCCATCACCAGAGGACGCCTCTAAACATCAGGAAACGCTCTCTCCTCCTCCATATGTCAACGCACAAAATTTGTCGGATTTATTAGCCCATTTAACGCATACATGGGTGGCCATAAACCGAGGAGGACCTGAAGCGATTGAAGGGATTCTTGTTCCCGGCGGCAGCGGATATTATACGATTGTCAATGGAAATGAAATTATTCGAGTTCATCCTCATCACATCAAAAGCATCAGTTGCGGCCCCAAGGGAGCATTTCAAGCGGTGACGGCGGGAGAACGCCAAGGAGACGGCGAGAACCAGGGAGAACAAAAACAGCAGGAGTCGCAAGCATCCCACCAGGAGAAAAAAGGGGAAAAGGAAGACGAACAGCATAAGAAGGAGAAAGAAAAGAAAAAGAAGGGGGAGGAAAAGGCCAAAGACGACAAGAAAACAGATTCCGCTGAGACAAAAGAAGAGAAGAGTGAAAAGGAGAAGAAAGGAAAGGAAGAAAACCACAAGATGAAAAAACACGAGGAAGACAAGAATAAAGAGAAAAAAAGGCGACCCTCATGAAAAATCAAAGAAAAAAGATGAGGAGAAGCCGAAAAAAGAGGATCAAAACCACAAACATGACTAACGTGCAACAGGCGGCATTCACCTGAAATCAAAAAGGATGAGAGGCAATGGATCCATTAAAAACACTGTTAGGAAAACATGTGAAAATGGAGATTTCCGGGGGGACAACGGTTCAAGGGGTTCTTGTCGACTTTGGGTTGGATATTGTGGTGATCTATACAGGAAAAGAATATTTGTATGTCCCCCATTTGCATATTCATTACATTAAACGCCACACCAATCCCTCTTTCGAAATCGCTAGTCCTTTTCCAGAAGTCCCGTTGCAGGAAGAATCGGGAATCTCTTATCGAAAAACGTTATTAAATGCCAAAGGTCGATTTGTTGAAATTTATGTCATTGGAAATAAATCAATCCATGGCTATATTACCAATGTGTTCAATGATTACTTCGTTTTTTATTCACCGGTTTATAAAGCCATGCTCATTTCGCTGAATCATTTAAAATGGTTGACTCCTTACCAGAAAAATATCACGCCTTACACATTAGGAAACGATGTGCTGCCAGTGCAGCCAACTCCGCTTTCCCTGCAACGGTCCTTAGAAGAACAGCTCAAAAAGATGGAGGGACAATTAGTCATTTTCGATTTGGGCGATCATCCAATGAAAATCGGCTTGTTAAAACGCGTACAAAACAATATTGCCGAACTTGTCACAGCGGGTGGAGATTCGATTTATTGGAAGGTGATTCATTTAAAGACCATCCATTCTCCATCTTGACCCCCCTCCTTACGGTTTCTTCGTTTAAGAAGGGCGGGTTTTCTCGATCAGGATGATCCATAAAGAAGGAGGACGCTGCAAGAGAATGGAGCGAACAAGGCTGTACAATGAACCGGAGATTTACATGCGCATCACCGACTTTCTCCCTATTCCAAACAGAAACGGGTTGACAGGATGGCGCGTGGCACATTCGACTGAGAAGCGTTTCACTACTGTGTTGGCATGCAAAAAATCCCTCCTAGCATCATGAAGCAAAAGGAGGGATTTTTTATGGGTTTACATAAATAGAATGGAAATCCAACTATATAGCATAGCAAGCGTAAAGACAACAGTCGGTGGAATGACGAGCAAGGTAATTTTGATATAGGCTGTCCATGAAACGGGACAGCGATGTTGATGTAAAATATGCATCCATAGCAAGGTAGCGAGCGTTCCCGTCGGCAAAAGGAGCGAACCGATATCGCTGCCGATGATCATCGAGGCGTAAGCGCCTTGGCAATAAGCGGATCCATGCTCATTTCTGTCAACGACAAGGTTCCAATCATGAGGGCAGGATGGTTATTAAATAGATTGGATAAGACAGACAGCATCGATCCCATGACAAACATCGAGGGAAACATATCCGACGCGTGCAATCCCGACAGCTTTGTCACATAATGGCTCAACCCGATGTGGTTCAGACCGTAAATGATGACATACATCCCGAAAGCAAACACAAGGATGTGCCAAGGTGCTTTTCTCAATACATCGTACGGGCTCATCTTTAAAGCATACCATCGCCATCCTAATAGTACACATGATCCTGTGAGCGCGACCACTTCAATGGGAATATGCATGTATGAAGCGGCAAACAGGCTCAACCGGATGGTTAGCACGAACAGAAGAATCATCTTCATTTTGTTTTCCGATACTTTCATCTCATCGTAGGCGGAACGGTTCTGCAAAGGATGATGAAAAAACGAGAGGGGAGTAATAGGAACCGCCATTGGTGGCAATGTTTTCGGGATATCGTGATAAAAAACGAGAAACAACAACCCCAGCAAAAACAACAGCCCAAGCACTGAGGGAACAAACATCATCGCTGTCTGCATGTATAAGTTCATATCGATGATTTTTAATGAAATTAAATTGACCATGTTGCTTACGCCGATCGGGGCGCTCGAGGCGGTGGCAATCAACGCTCCGCTGATGAGATACGGTAATTTCTGATGTTTTTTTAGCTGAAAGCTGTTTAAAAGCAACAGTAAAATCGGCGTCGTGATCATGATGCTGCCGTCATTGTTAAAAAAAAGCGTCATCAGAAAACAAAGAGCGTTGGTGTACCAAAATAACCGGATCCCTGACCCATTGGAACGCTGGGCAAGAAGAGAAGCGATCCAATGAAAAAAACCGATGCTTTCGAGCACAAGTGCCATGACAAGAGTTGAAATGATGGTCATGGCCGCCCCGCTTACTTTGATGCTAATATCCATGAGATGAGACGCGTTCACCGCTCCGCTGGCGATGACGATTAGCGCACCGATGGTTGCGGGAATGGCCTCATTCATTCCTTTAGGGCGCCAGTAAATGAGCATGATCGTAAAGAAAAAGGCAAAGAGGACCATAGCTGGTGTAATAGACATCACTCCTTTCGCGTTTTTCCGATTTCTTTTGTTCCGTTCATCTCTTTCCATTGTCTATATATGTCTATATAGCTTGTTTGTACTGTATATATATGTGTCCTAAAATCATCTTGTCCTGTGCTATTCGTGCAATTTCTGCAAAATCCGCATTTGTTCGCCAAAGTTGATAGTCCAAGGAAAGTGGACGTACAGGAGAAAGACAGCAGCATTATTTCAAGCATGGGATGAACAAACGTTTCTCAGCCAAGCAATAGAGCTTGCGTGAATAAAAGCTGACAAAGGCAAAGTACAGTAAAACGAGAGGCAAATGTCTCGGCAGGTCATATGCCTGTTCATGTTTTCTGTCCATACGTTAAGAAGGACGCATCGAAGCTTCGTCTGAACCAAAAAAGGCGTGAAAAAACGGGACGTGTGCGCATCCATGACCGATATGAAACAGTGGCATGATCTTTCCATCAACTCCGTCAGATGTTAGAGTACAAAGCCCGTGTTATATGTAAATAAAAAGTGATGGTCGTTGATTCTAACCTGAAAAGAGCGCTTTAACAAAAAAAGGCGGCAGGCTGATCTCGTGCCGCATTTGGAAGGGAATGGGGCAAAGGTTGTGTTCGTCGACAACATTTATGTTTATGGGCGCAGCCAGGGAGAAAGGTAACAGAGGATACGCCGAAAAACCCCCATACCAAGAAAGGAAAAATTCGCTTGCAGCTGAATAGGATGCTTATAGAAGCGCATCAGAGAGGAGTGCCAACTCTTATTTGCCATTTTCCTGATTTTTATGGACCGAATGAATAAAATCGCAAAGTTGCGAATCCAAATGTCGATTTGAATGAATAACCCGGCCGTCATAATCGTTTGAATAAAGCGGTTTCGCAAAAGCGAACCCATGGATGGATGGACTGGTTGCTGTCATAGCAGTTGTATATCCTCCTTTTTATGAAATGAACCCGTTTCCATGCTTATTTGACCTCTGCTCCTTTTTCGTTGGCCAAGCGCCAGTCGCAAACAAATATTGTATGTAAAAAATATTTTTTATCCTTTACTACTAAATATTAATTTATTATAATTTTAATGTACGAATCATTATCAATTCTAGTTGGCAGAAAAAGCAACTAGAAAGATAATGGTGATATTTGAATATGGAAAGGGGAAGAGGAAATGAAAAACCAAAACCAACACAACACTTCCAAATGCCCGTATCACGGCAGCGTCACAAGCTACAACTCAAATCGAACAACCAATAAAGACTGGTGGCCGAACCAGCTGAACTTAAGCATTCTCCATCAACACGACCGAAAAACAAATCCTCATGATGAAGAGTTCAATTATGCCGAGGAGTTTCAAAAACTCGACTATTGGGCGCTCAAAGAAGATTTGCGCAAACTGATGACCGAAAGCCAAGATTGGTGGCCGGCCGATTATGGCCATTACGGCCCGCTGTTCATCCGCATGGCGTGGCATTCGGCGGGAACGTACCGCATCGGCGACGGCCGCGGCGGCGGTTCGACCGGCACGCAGCGCTTTGCCCCGTTAAACAGCTGGCCGGATAACGCCAACTTGGATAAAGCGCGGCGGTTGCTGTGGCCGATCAAGAAAAAATACGGCAACAAAATTTCTTGGGCTGACTTGATGATTTTGGCCGGCAATGTCGCCATTGAATCGATGGGCGGAAAAACGATAGGGTTTGGCGGCGGTCGTGTCGATGTCTGGCATCCGGAAGAAGATATTTACTGGGGAGCGGAAAAAGAGTGGCTCGCCTCTGAACGCCATTCCGACGATGGTGAGCTTGAACATCCGCTCGCCGCGTCAGTCATGGGGTTAATCTATGTCAATCCAGAAGGGCCGGACGGCAAGCCGGATCCGAAAGCAGCGGCGCGTGATATTCGCGAGACGTTCCGTCGCATGGGGATGAACGATGAAGAAACGGTCGCCTTGATCGCCGGCGGCCATACATTCGGCAAGGCGCATGGCGCCGGTCCTGCCACACACGTCGGTCCTGAGCCGGAAGCCGCACCGATTGAAGCCCAAGGGTTAGGTGGATGAGTTCTTACGGAAAAGGGAAAGGAAGCGACACGATCACAAGCGGCATTGAAGGTGCCTGGACGCCGACGCCAACTCAATGGGATATGTCGTATTTCGACATGCTGTTTGGCTATGACTGGTGGCTGACGAAGAGCCCAGCCGGGGCATGGCAATGGATGGCGGTCGATCCGAATGAAAAGGATTTGGCGCCTGATGCCGAGGATCCGTCGAAGAAAGTGCCGACGATGATGATGACGACCGACTTGGCGCTGCGGTTTGACCCAGAATACGAAAAAATCGCCCGCCGTTTCCATCAAAATCCAGAAGAATTTGCGGAGGCGTTTGCCCGGGCATGGTTCAAGCTTACCCATAGAGATATGGGACCGAAAACGAGATATCTCGGCCCGGAAGTTCCGAAAGAAGATTTCATCTGGCAAGATCCGATTCCAGAAGTCAATTACGAATTGACAGAAGCGGAAATTGAAGAAATCAAAGCCAAAATTTTGAACTCCGGGCTGACGGTCAGTGAACTTGTGAAAACAGCTTGGGCCTCGGCCAGCACGTTCCGTCACTCCGATAAGCGCGGCGGAGCCAACGGTGCCCGCATTCGTCTTGCACCGCAAAACGAGTGGGAAGTGAACGAACCGGAGCGGCTCGCGAAAGTGCTGTCCATCTATGAGGACATTCAACGCGAACTGCCGAAAAAAGTAAGCATCGCCGATTTGATTGTCCTTGGCGGCAGCGCTGCGGTGGAAAAGGCAGCCCGCGACGCTGGCTTTGATGTCAAAGTGCCATTTTCCCCCGGCCGCGGCGATGCGACACAAGAACAAACCGATGTCGAGAGCTTTGCGGTATTAGAACCGTTTGCGGACGG
The DNA here is from genome assembly GCF_000422025.1 of Geobacillus sp. WSUCF1. Classification (NCBI taxonomy): domain Bacteria; kingdom Bacillati; phylum Bacillota; class Bacilli; order Caryophanales; family Anoxybacillaceae; genus Geobacillus; species Geobacillus sp. WSUCF1. Next base: position 59,734 of record NZ_ATCO01000021.1, read on the forward strand.
CTTCCGCAACTATCAAAAGCAAGAGTACAGCGTTCCACCGGAAGAACTGCTCGTTGACAAAGCGCAGCTCCTTGGGCTGACCGCCCCAGAAATGACGGTCTTAGTTGGCGGTTTGCGCGTGTTAGGCGCGAACTATCGCGATCTGCCTCACGGCGTCTTCACCGACCGCATCGGGGTGCTGACGAACGACTTCTTTGTCAACTTAGTCGACATGAACTATGAATGGGTGCCGACAGACAGCGGCATTTATGAAATCCGCGACCGGAAAACGGGCGAAGTGCGGTGGACGGCCACCCGGGTTGACCTTATTTTCGGAGCCAACTCGATCCTTCGTTCGTACGCCGAATTTTACGCCCAAGACGACAACCAAGAAAAATTTGTCCGCGACTTTATCAACGCTTGGGTGAAAGTCATGAACGCCGACCGCTTTGACATTCATTTGAAACAAGCCAAAGAGTCGGTCACAGTTTAACCAACAAAAAAAGCAGCTTGTCCGTTTAAGGGGCAAGCTGCTTTTTTATATTCATATCCAGGGATTCTTTCTTAGACTTGTTGTGGATCAAAAGGGAAAGATTCGTTGAAAGGAAACTAGAGCGCTCAATTACCTGTTTTTATGCTTATGTGTCAGAGATTTGCAGAAAGAAAAGAGCCTTCGGAGAATCTTTGAGAATAGTATGTATTTTATTGACAAATTATGTGTTTTTCAGTATGATTGCGGCAGAATCAAATCAAGATCAAATAGCATAGGGAAAGGGACAGGACAAACGTTCACGTCAAAATAAAAAGACAGCTCAGCCTGCCCGACGGTGGCGGGGAAAACAACACCTTCTTTTTATGATTGTAAGGTATAAACATGTTTTAGTCAACACAAAATGAATTTATGTATGGGCTTATAAAGCAGCATATGATTCACAAGAAATAATACGAATTCAAAAGATCATGATTGAGAATCCAGCGATGCCTCTAAAAGAGCTTAGACTCAAGGCAGGCTATCCGAATACCATGAAGAACACACTGATCGGATACAAGGATCAGATTGAAGGGTGGGGTAGGAATTATTCTATTTTATGATTCTCTTAGTTAGTTTTTTTTATCAATAAATATGAATCTTTGACACACAAAGAAAAGAAGGAGTTTTCCCATCATGGACGTTCGAATTCGGGCCATTTATGAAACCCGAGTTCGGCAGTCATGGCCGGCTTCATCTGTAAAATAGATCTGGAAAGGAGCGCCCGATGAGGATACGCAAATGTGCTAGAGCAGTGATCATCAATGAGCGAAACGAAATTCTTCTTCAGCAATTTGAATTTCGGGATGTAGTAGGGAACAAAGTGTTATGGGTTACTCCAGGAGGGGGCATTGAAGAAAACGAGACCCCAGCTGAAGCTTTAAAAAGGGAATTATACGAAGAACTAGGCATAGTGGTTGATCTTCTCGGTGGCCCCATATTCCAACTGGATGTATGGATTGAAGGAAAACAAGGTTCTTTTATTAGCCGGGAAATTTATTATCACGTTACGATCCAATCCGATACGGTGTTGTCTATCGAACATATGACAAAGAACGAAAAAGACACACTGAAAGGACTCAAATGGTGGAGCAAAGACGAATTGCAGAAAATCGACAACTTTGCGCCTCGTGAAATATTGAACTACATATAGTTTTCTGCTTTTCACTGCGCTGCGGTTGCAGCGAGTCGTGGGGGGAGTAGAGGGAATCGTGACGTTCCTTTCTCTCTTTTTCCCATCTTAAGTTAACATAATATAAAGTGAAGGATAAAAAAATGATAAGTCAGTAAGTTTACTTAATAATCAGGTATAAACTTTGATAATTCGTATAAAAAAATGATAATTGTAGCCAAAAAATAAATTGAGTTAATTTATATAAACCCGTGGTGCTAGATAAACTCAAACAAGCATAAAAATAGCCCTTGCATGAGGATCTCCTTAAAATGAAAGTGCAACCAAACATTGAAAAGGAGAATCCCTATGCAAGAGCACTTTCATTTTACTACAGATCAAGCAAAGATTCAAAAGCAATATGCCGCCATTTTCTTTTTTGTCTCTGCCCAACTGTCATCGATTCAGATGTACCTACAGCGTCGCAACCGCCATTTGGTCAAACAGGAAGACGCCGTGGTCATCGCGATTCATCTTTTAGGAAAGTTGCTCGGTTTGACATCCGAACGGGCATGGCATCGCTTTGTCACTGGAAATTTGTTCACAAATGGCTCGTTTCTCGAACGTTCCCGGTACAACCGCCGTTGCCGGGCGCTGCGCTTCGCCATCAAATGGATCGCCGTCGTGAGCAAAACGCGGCCAACATCA
>NZ_ATCO01000022.1:0-25085 GCF_000422025.1 Geobacillus sp. WSUCF1
TTTGTTTTTCCATGAAAAAAGAGCGCCCTAGTTTGTCGATTAGGGCGCTCTTTCTATTTTCTAAATGGTTCTCGCTTCGTTGCTTCTACTTCACCCCCACCGTCTGGCTTTGACGAATGGCTTGGCGCAAGTCGTCCAAAATGTCGTCGATCGCTTCCGTGCCGACGGACAGACGCACAAGGCCCGGGGTGACGCCGGCGGACAGCTGTTCGTCCGGGCTCAGCTGCTCGTGCGTCGTGCTGGCCGGGTGGATGATGAGCGATTTCGAATCGCCGATGTTGGCCAAATGGGAGAACAGCTTGACCGAGTCGATCAGTTTTTTGCCAGCTTCGACGCCGCCTTTGATTTCAAACGTGACGATCGCGCCCTGCCCATTCGGCAAATACTTTTTCGCCAGTTCATGCGACGGATGGCTCGGAAGCCCTGGGTAGTTGACCGATTCAACTGCTTCTTCCTCTTCTAAAAACTTGGCGACGGCAAGGGCGTTTTCGCTATGGCGCTGCATCCGCAAATGGAGCGTCTCCAACCCTTGCAAAAGCAAAAACGCGTTAAACGGCGACAGCGCCGCTCCTAAGTCGCGCAAGAGCTGGATGCGCGCTTTCGTGATGTACGCTGCTTCGCCGACGGCGTCCACATACACCAACCCGTGGTAGCTTGGGTCTGGCTCGGTGAACTCCGGAAACTTGCCGCTCCCTTTCCAGTCAAACTTGCCGCTGTCGACAATCACACCGCCGATCGAATTGCCGTGCCCGCCGATGAACTTTGTCGCTGAGTGGACGACGATGTCGGCGCCGAATTCAATCGGCCGCAACAAATAGGGGCTGGCCACCGTGTTGTCGACGATGAGCGGAATGGCGTGGCGATGGGCGATGTCGGCGACCGCTTCAATGTCAAGCACATCGTTTTTCGGGTTGCCGATCGTTTCCGCAAACAACGCTTTCGTTTTGTCGGTGATGGCCTTCTCAAAGTTTTCCGGGTCAGACGGATCGACAAACTTCACCGTAATGCCGAACTTGCGCAGCGTATGGGCGAACAAGTTGTACGTTCCGCCGTAAATGGACGACGACGAGACGATTTCATCGCCCGCCGAGGCGATGTTGATGATCGAATAAAACACCGCCGCCTGCCCCGATGACAGCGCAAGCGCTCCAATGCCGCCTTCAAGCGCCGCGATCCGTTTTTCGAACACGTCGTTCGTCGGGTTCATAATGCGAGTGTAAATGTATCCTTCCTCTTTCAAGCCAAATAAATTGGCTGCGTGCTCGCTGTCGCGGAATACATACGAGCTTGTTTGGTAAATCGGCACCGCCCGCGCGCCCGTTTCCGCATCCGGTTTTTGCCCGGCGTGGATGGCGAGCGTCTCCGGGCGGAAGGTTTGTTTATTGCTCATCGTTTCCTCTCCCCTTTTTGACCCTTCGAGATTTCATATCCTACTAAATCAATTGGTTTTTTCTTATAAAAAATCTATCATTCGATCACAACGTTTGTCAATTGTATTTTTTTAATAGTGCAAAAATTTTTATTGAAAACAGAGCCTGCCGGTGGGCAGGCCTCCTATTGTTTCATTATCGTTTTCCAATTTCCTCTACTAACAGCTTATTGACAAGCGGCGGATTCGCTTGTCCTTTCGTCGCTTTCATCACTTGGCCGACAAGGAAGCCGAGCGCGCGGTCTTTGCCGTTTTTATAGTCTTCCACCGACTGCGGGTTGGCGTCAAGCACTTCGAGCACAATTTTGCGCAACGCTCCTTCGTCGGAAATTTGCACGAGCCCTTTTTCTTTGACGATTTTCTCTGGGTCGCCGCCGTGTTCGACGAGTTCTTTGAACACTTTTTTCGCGATTTTCGACGAAATCGTGCCGTTTTGGATGAGTTTGATCATCCCAGCCAAACTTTCCGGCGTCAACGCGATGTCATGGAGCTCTTTTTGCTCGGCGTTTAAGTACCCGGATACTTCGACCATGAGCCAGTTCGACGCCAGTTTCGGATCGGCGCCGTTTGCGACCGTTGCTTCGAAGAAATCCGCCATTTCTTTGGTCAGCGTCAGCACTTTGGCGTCGTATTCCGGCAAGCCCCACTCTTCGACATACCGCTTCCGGCGGGCGTCCGGCAGCTCCGGAATCGAGGCGCGGACGCGCTCTTTCCATTCGTCGTCAATATAGAGCATCACCAAGTCCGGCTCTGGGAAGTAGCGGTAGTCTTCCGAACCTTCTTTGACGCGCATGAGGATGGTCGTTTTTGTCGCTTCGTCAAAGCGCCGCGTTTCTTGGCGGATGACGCCGCCTGAAAGCAAAATTTTCTCCTGCCGCTTCGCCTCATACTCGAGCCCCATGCGGACGAAGTTGAACGAGTTTAAGTTTTTCAACTCCGTTTTCGTGCCGAATTGGTCCGATCCGATCGGGCGGAGCGAAATGTTGGCATCGCAGCGGAGCGATCCTTCTTCCATTTTGCAGTCGGAGACGCCCGTGTATTGGATGATCGCCTTTAATTTTTCCAAGTAGGCGTACGCCTCTTCCGGCGAGCGGATGTCTGGTTCCGAGACGATCTCGATGAGCGGCGTCCCTTGGCGGTTAAAATCCACGAGCGAATAGCCGTCGCCCGTATGCGTCAGCTTGCCGGCGTCTTCTTCCAAGTGAATGCGGGTGATGCCGATTTTTTTCTTTTTCCCGTTCACTTCGATTTCGATCCAGCCGTTTTTGCCAAGCGGCTGGTCGTATTGCGAAATTTGGTACGCTTTCGGGTTGTCCGGATAAAAGTAGTTTTTGCGGTCGAATTTCGTCTCGGTCGCGATTTCGCAGTTTAACGCCATCGCCGCTTTCATCGCAAACTCGACCGCCTGCCGGTTCAACACCGGCAGCACGCCCGGATACCCTAAGTCGATGACGTTCGTTTGCGTGTTCGGGGGCGCGCCGAACGCGTTCGGGCTGCTGGAGAAAATTTTCGATTTCGTTTTCAGCTCGACGTGCACCTCAAGTCCGATGACCGTTTCAAAGTTCATCACCTAACCCCCCTTACAACACCGGTTTTTGCTTATGGTAGTCGGTCGCTTGTTCAAAAGCGTGGGCGACGCGGTAGACAGTGCTTTCATCAAAGTGCTTGCCGATGATTTGCAAGCCGACCGGCAAGCCATCGACAAAGCCGCACGGCACGGAAATGGCCGGCACGCCTGCCAAGTTGACTGGAATCGTTAAAATGTCGTTCATATACATCGTCAGCGGATCGTTCGTTTTCTCACCGATTTTAAACGCCGGTGTCGGTGTCGTCGGGCCGATGATGACGTCATATTGTTCAAAGACGTTCTCAAAATCTCGTTTGATCAATGTCCGCACTTTTTGCGCTTTTTTGTAATACGCATCGTAATAGCCCGAGCTTAACGCGAACGTCCCGAGCATAATGCGGCGCTTGACCTCCGCCCCAAACCCTTCGCTTCGCGTCAGTTTATACATATCGATCAAGTTTTTCGCGTTGTCCGTCCGGTAGCCGTAGCGGACGCCGTCAAAGCGAGCCAAGTTCGCTGATGCCTCGGACGAAGCGAGCAAATAGTACGTCGCGAGCGCATATTTCGAATGCGGCAGCGACACTTCTTCCCATGTTGCGCCAAGCTTCTCAAGCACGGCAAGCGCCGCCAGCACCGACTGGCGCACGCCTTCGTCGACGCCTTCCCCTAAATATTCGTTCGGCACGGCGATTTTCAATCCTTTGATGTCCCCGGTCAACGCCTCCACATAGTTCGGCACCGGAACATTTGCCGATGTCGAATCCATCGGATCGACACCCGCTATCGCCTGCAATAAGTAGGCGTTGTCTTCGACCGTGCGCGTAATCGGGCCGATTTGGTCAAGCGACGAGGCAAACGCGACGAGGCCAAAGCGCGAGACGCGTCCGTACGTCGCTTCAAGCCAACAACCCCGCAAAACGCCGCCGGCTGGCGGATCGAACCGCCCGTATCAGAACCTAAAGCAAACGGCACTTCGCCGGCCGCCACCGCCGCCGCCGAACCGCCGCTCGAGCCGCCCGGAACGCGCTCTACGTCCCACGGGTTGCGCGTCAGCTGAAAGCCAGAGTTTTCCGTCGACGAACCCATGGCGAACTCGTCCATATTCAGCTTCCCGATCGTAATGGCGCCCGCAGCGTTCAGCCGCTCCATAACGGTCGCGTCATAAATCGGGTCAAAGTTGTATAAAATTTTGCTGGCGCATGTCGTGCGCAATCCTTTTGTGACGATGTTGTCTTTAATGCCGATCGGCAAGCCGAACAGCGGGTTCGTTTCTTCACCTTTGGCGAGCCGGTCATCGAGCTCCTTCGCTTTCGCCCTCGCCTGTTCTTCATTTAATGTTAAAAACGCTTGCACTTTCTCTTCCACTTCGCCGATGCGGCGGTACGATTCGTCGACGAGATCGGAAACGGACACTTCTTTTTTCTGCAGCAACGTATGTAATTCTTGCACGGAATGGTCAAAAAGCGACATAAATCCCCCTCCTTACTCTAAAATGGCCGGCACACGGAACTGGCCGTCTTGCTGATCCGGCGCGTTTTTCAACACTTCTTCGCGCGGCAGCCCCGGTTCTGGAATATCCTCGCGCATCACGTTTCTCATATCAAGCACGTGCGAAGTCGGCGGAACATTCTCCGTATCCAATTCATTCAACTGCTCGGCAAATGTAATGATCGCATCGAGCTGTTTCGCAAACATCTCCGCCTCTTCATCCGTAATCGCCAATCGCGCTAGGTCGGCGACGTGTTTGACTTGGTCAATCGAAATTCGCGACATGGTTTCACCTCCAACGAGTTCGACCTATCACAATACCATGATGATACCAAACTTTCAACGAATGAAGCAACAGTTGCCGCGTGTTCTGAGCGAGAATCAATCTACATATTCGCGATGCAAATGAATACAACGTTCCATAACACCCCCCAATAGCGAAGGCAGGCGTGAAACCGGGAGGATTTAATTTTGATGTAGGAATATTTCGTTTTCCTGAACAGCGCACAATAGGACGTCACTCGCATGAGTAAACGGTTGATGGGAGAAAAAGGACGCGCTCCTAATTTAGACACAGGAAGGAATCGCTCGTGACGCCTTTTTTTATTCAAAGAAATACGATAAAATGAAAGCACAAGGAGGGAAATTGCATGTCGCTGCCAAATCAAAATCATCCATGGACATATGCAGATTACGTAAACTTCCCTGAGGAAAAACGATATGAGGGAATTGACGGCGTCCTATTTATGACTCCTTCACCTACACCAAGACATCAACGTATCGTGACAGCTTTGTCAGCACAGTTTTTCGACTTTCTACACCATTATTCCTCGTGTGAAGTATTTGTCGCACCGATCGATGTATGTTTATTCGCAACAAAAGATACTCCTCTTCATGACATTAAAGATTGGTATATTCCCGATTTCATTGTTGTTTGTGACAAACAAAAAATTGGTGATGAGCGAATTTATGGGGCGCCTGATCTTATCGTAGAAGTTCTTTCTCCATCTACCGCCAAACACGACCGCATTACGAAATTTCACAACTACGAACAAGCTGGTGTCAGAGAATACTGGATTGTCGATCCGGTTCATGAGACCGTCGAAAAATATGCCTTGCAAGATCAAAAGTTTCACCAAGCGGGAGTGCACTATAAAGATGAAACGATTTGCCCTCATATTTTTCCAAAGCTCTTCATCTCATTGCCAAAAGTATTTGCTTCCATGTGAACATCTCATATTTTGGATGCTGCTGACAAAAATCGGGAGGATTGTTGGGCATCGATATGGAATAAACCGTTGACAAACAAGGAATGGGAAGGAGTTTGTCCGCCATGGATGTTCAAATTTTCTTGATTGACAACCCCGAACATATGTACTATAATGGCCATAACAGACGAAAAAAGGGGGAATCATGACGATGAGTGACGCTTTGCTCGCCCAAGTGCTTGATCGCCTGAACGCCATGGACAGCACACTGCAAAAGCTCGTAGAAGGCCAAGAGCGGCTCGAGCGTGAACAAATCGCCATTCGCCAGGAACAAGAAGAAATTCGGAAAGAGCAACAAGAAATTCGGAGAGAACAGCAAGAAATCCGAAAAGAACAGCAAGAAATCCGAAAAGAACAGCAGGAAATCCGTTTGGAACAACAGCGTCTGCGTCAAGAACAAGATTCGCTTCGCGCTGGGCAAACGGAATTGAACGGCATCGTGGCTGCTCTCCTCCACCGCCAAGACGAAACAGACGCCAAACTGGAAGCTCTCGCTGCTGACATCCACCAGCTTCACCGGGAATTTTCCTCATTGAAACAAACGGTGGACCGCCTCGAACAAAAAATGGATTCCCGTTACGAACAATTGTCCACCCAAATCGAAGACATCAAGCTCGATTTGAATTTTATCGCCCACCGCACCGTCGATAACGAACGAATCATTTACAAGCTCAAAGAAATGCTGTTCCGCTGATCGATTCCATCTAGGAGGAGGCCGCCGCCATGCATGTCGTGTTTGACCATCTCGTCCATCTGGTCGAACGACCCGAGCAAGCGAAAACGGCGTTTGAACAATGGGGGTTTACAGCCATCCATGGCGGCCGCCATCCGTCATGGGGAACGTACAACGCCTTATGTTACTTTGAGCATTTGCGCTACATTGAATGGATCGGCATTGCTGATAGACAGGCGGCGAGAACGTGCGGAAATCCGCTCATCGCCCAGCTTGTCGCCGACCGCCAAGAAGGAAACGGCTTCTCCCAATTTGCCTTCCGCACGAACAACATCGAAGCGGTGGCGGCACATCTCAAACGAAACGGGTTTACCCCAATCGGTCCGCTCCCCGGCAGCCGCGAGCGCGATGACGGCAAGCGGCTGACATGGTCGATGCTGTTTATCGAAGACGACACAGACGGTGCATTTCGCTATCCGTTTTTCATCCAATGGGGCGACGGCGATGACGTGCGGATGAACGAGCTGGCGCCGCTCATGAGACACCCGATTGGCTCTGTTTCGCTGTCGTCAATTAGCATCTACACCCTCGATCTCCAGCGGGCAGTCAACGGCTACCGCCGGCTGTTTGACTTGCCCAAACCCGATGTGGGGCGCGATGAGGCGGGAGCGTATGCGAAGCTCGCTGTCGGCGGCATTGCGATTCGGTTCTATGAGGCTGACCGACGTCATCCATCAACGCGCCCGTTTTCGTGCCGGATTGTGGGGGTGCAGGAACAGCGCTCCATCGAAATCGATGGCGCGACGTATATCGTTTCCAGGCCGTGACGGGCATTCCTATTCTCACATACTCCCCTTTGCCGCGGAATAAGATGGAATAACCGCACCTTCATCCTCGCGCGGTGAAAACGGCAAAGGGGGAGTCCAACCGTGTCCCACCCGTATGTTTCTCCAAAACTCTCAATGGAAACGATGATCTCGATTATTCGCCACGGCTTAAAGAAAACGACGGCGCCTCAACATATCGTCATCATCGGCGCCGGGATGGCCGGGCTTGTCGCAGCGTCATTGCTGAAGCAAGCCGGCCATCGCATCACCATCTTAGAAGCATCCGAGCGGGTCGGCGGCCGCATCTACACGCTCCGCTCCCACTTTCGCGACGACCAGTATCTCGAAGCCGGCGCGATGCGCATCCCGCACACCCATCAATTGACATTGGAATATATCAAAAAATTCAACTTGCCGCTCCACCCGTTTATCAACAGCACCCCGCGCGACATTTTATATTTCCGCGGTGTGAAAGCACGCCTTGGCGAATATGAGCGGCATCCCGGCCTCTTTGGCTTTCCCGTCGCCCCCCACGAACGGGGAAAAACCGCTTCCGAGTTATTGCAGATGGCCATTCGTCCGGTCGTTCAATTCATTGAACAAAATCCGGAAAACCATTGGCCAATTGTCATCGAACGGCTCGACCGCTATTCGCTGGACGCTATTTGCGTTACAATCCGTTTGGCCTATCGTTGTCCATCGGCGCCATCGATATGATCAAAGCCGTTCTTTCGCTTGGGGGATTGCCGGAACTGTCGTTTCTGGAAATGTTGCGTGAATTGATGGTGCTGTTTACCCCGAACATCCGTTTTTACGAAATCGTCGGCGGAAACGACCGGCTTCCAAAAGCCTTTTTGCCGCAGCTGAAAGATGATATCCTTTTCAGCCACAAAGTGCAAAAAATCGTCCAGCGCGAAAACGGCGTCACCATCCACGCCACGCACACCAAAATTCTTCAACCGTTTCAAGTCACCGCCGATCGAGCAATCGTCACCATCCCATTTTCGATTTTGCAGTTTGTCGACATCGAACCCCGCCATTCATTTTCCGAAAACAAATGGAAAGCCATTCGTGAACTTCACTATGCCGGTTCGACGAAAACGGGCATCCAGTTTAAAACGCGGTTTTGGGAAAAAGAAGGCATGTTTGGGGGCAGAGCGGTTTCCGATCTGCCGATTACGTATACACAATATCCAAGCCAAGGCATTGGCACCACGGGGCCAGGTGTCGTATTGGCGAGCTATACGTGGGAAGATGACACCATTCCTTGGGACAGCTTGGGCGATGAAGAGCGACTGGAATATACGCTGAAAAATTTAGCGATCCTCTATGGAGAGCAAGTATACCGTGAATTTGAAACCGGAACGAGCCATAGCTGGGTTCGCTATCCGTACTCCGGCGGTGCCTTCACGATGATGAAGCCGAATCAAGTGACGGAGCTGTCGCCGTATATCGCCACTCCCGAAGGGAGGGTGCATTTTGCCGGGGAACACGCTTCCACCCACCACGGATGGATTCAAGGCGCCATTGAATCCGGCATTCGCGTCGCCCATGAAGTGAACAATGCACAGGCTTGATGAACCACTGGCAGCCCGCACCATCGTTTTGATTGGCCTTGAAAGATCAAATGCACCGTCATGATCGCATAAAAAGACCCGTCATCACTGTCTACGATGATGGCGGAACAGGCTCATCCGCTCATACAGCGTCGGAACGTCTTCGGCGCTGACGATCAGCTTGAGATCTTCCGGCGCGGCAAATCCGTTTTCGACTGTATGCCGAAGCAAATGAAGAAGAGGATCGAAAAACCCTTCCACGTTAAGCAGGCCAATCGGTTTTTGGTGGAGGCCGACGCGCGACCATGAGAGCACTTCAAACAGCTCTTCATACGTCCCATACCCGCCTGGCAAGGCGATAAACCCGTCGGCCGCTTCATACATTTTCGCCTTGCGCGTATGCATCGTATCGACGACCACCAGCTCGCTCAACCGGTCATGCGCCACTTCCCTGTCTTTTAAAAACTGCGGAATGATGCCGATCACACGCCCTTGATGGCGAAGCGCCGCCTCCGCGATTTCCCCCATCAAGCCGCGTTTTCCGCCGCCGTAAATAAGCGTCGTGCCGCTTTGGGCGAGAAACGTTCCGAGCGCTTTCGCCGCTTCCTTGTATTTTACACTTTGTCCATAACTTGATCCGCAAAACACACAGATGGCTTTCATGATCGCGACACACCTTTACTCGCATCTAGGTCTTCATTATTTTATCAGTCTGTCCCCCATCCGGCAAATCACACCGACAGGCTGCCACCGAATCCGTTTACAACAGCCTTTTCGAACCGCAACGTCGCAAAAACCGCATCCCCTCTGGCTCGTCCAGAGAGGATGCGGCACGTTGTCATTGATAAATATGCACAAACGGCTCGTCTGCTTTCGCCTGACGCACGATGAGGCTTTCCGGCTGGCCGGCCGAGGCGATGTAGACGTTGACGGTGATGTAGTCCGGGAATTTTTCCATCACCAAACCGGTCACGTATTGGGTAAAGCCGATCACTTCCGCTTTGCCGTAAAACGGCATCGTAATGTTGATCGTTAACTTCTGAAGCTGGTCGTTGACGTACAACCCTCTGCCGACGATGCCGGTGTAGTTCGGGAAAAAGTCTTCAACATCTGATTTAAAATTGTTGAATTTGAGCCAGTCATCACGATGGTTCTCTTCCGCCTCATCAGACGGGAATACATAATATTCCTCGTTCACCGCCTCCCAATCATCGATGGTGCTGCTTCCTTCATCGACATGGGCGACGGCGAAAAAGTGGCCTGGAACAACAGATGAACGGGGCGCTTGTTTGTACAGGGCGATCGTAATCGGCACGTTCCCAAGCCCTTTCATGCTCCGCAGCCGCTTCAGCACCTCGGCGGCGATCCGCTTTCCTTCCCGTTCGATGACATCGTCTTTGATTTTGACCTCCCGCGGATAGCCTTGCTCGGTCGAATAATAGTGGACGGAGTTTAACGCCAGGCCGATAGCGATGCCGCCGAGCTTCACTTTGTCGTTGTCGATCTTCACCAAATAATCATGTTCCAAAATGCTCGCCAAATAAATCGGGCTTTGTTTGTTTTTTTGTTCGTTTGTTCCCGTGTCGCCAATCGGTGGGTTTAAGCCGATGTTGTCTTCCGGCTTCATTTTCTCTTCCTTCAGCTGGCGAGCCGTCTTCTTGCGAGCGAGCCATTTTCCAACCGTCTCACTGTCTAAATATTGCCCTTCTTGGAACAAGTACTCATCTGCCGGAAACTGCTCAGTGGCCAAGCGCATGAGCCCCGTCTCAAATTCGTCGACATCAAGGCGCGTATTTACATCATTGACGACCTCCCCACGGGCCCCGGACGGTTTGAACGGAAGGATGACGCGGTAATACGAGTCGGCAATGTTGTATTTCGGGATGACGGCTTCTTGCTGTTTGCTGCCTTTGTCTTGCACGACTTCCTCACCTTTGTCAAACTTCGGCGCACACGCAGACAACAAACAAATCGAAGCGAGGCCGACAGCGGCCAACCGCTTTCGGGCCCGATTCGTCCAACGGCAGGCAACCAAACTGCGAAGTGGTGAGATTCGTTTCATCGTTTCCCCCTGTTGATCTCTTGCAAAAATCGTGATTCGTCCCAAATCTCAATGCCAAGCTGCTGGGCTTTCTCCAGCTTCGATCCGGCGTCCTCACCGGCGATGACGATGTCGGTGCTGCGGCTGACGCTGCCGGTGACGCGCCCGCCGAGCCGTTCAATCTCTTCTTTTGCCTCATTGCGCGACATCGACGCGAGTTTGCCGGTCAAGACGACCGTTTTGCCGGCGAAGGCGGAGTCAGCAGGCGCTTCAGCCGCCCGCTTCGGCCCTTTGTATGCCATGTTGACGCCGTAAAGCCGCAGCTCATGGAGCAGCTCGGCCGCTTCTGGCTGGGAAAAGAAGGCGATGATCGAGTCCGCCATTTTCTCGCCAATTTCCGGCACGGCCATCAATTCCTCTTTCGTCGCTTTTTCCAGCCGCTCCATCGTTTCAAAATGCTCAGCCAAAAGTTGGGCCGCCTTCGCTCCAACATAGCGGATGCCAAGACCGAACAGCAACCGCTCGAGCGAGTTTTGCTTCGATGCCTCAATCGCTGCAAGCAAGTTGGTTGCTGACTTTTCGCCCATCCGTTCCAAACTGATGAGCTGTTCTTTCGTCAAGCAGTACAAATCGGCGACATCGTGGACGAGGCCAGCGTTAAACAGTTGGGTGACGACTTTTTCGCCCAACCCTTCAATGTTCATCGCTGCTCTTGAAGCAAAATGGATGAGCCGTTCGCGCAGCTGGGCCGGGCATTTCGGGTTTAAGCAACGGAGCGCCACTTCTCCATCCAGGCGGACGAGCTCGCTTTCGCATTCCGGACAATGCGTCGGCATGACAAACGGCGTTTCATCCCCGTCGCGCCGGTCGACGACGACGCCGACCACTTCCGGGATGATGTCGCCCGCTTTTTTAATGATGACCGCATCGCCGATGCGAATGTCTTTTTCCCGTATAAAATCTTCATTATGAAGAGTGGCGCGCTGCACGGTCGTGCCAGCGACGCGGACCGGCTCTAAGATCGCGGTCGGCGTGACGACGCCCGTGCGGCCGACGTTCACCTCAATGCCGATGAGCGTCGTCACCACTTCCTCGGCTGGGAATTTGTAGGCGATCGCCCAGCGCGGGCTTTTTGCCGTCGTACCAAGCTCCCGCTGTTGGGCGAACGAGTCGACTTTAATGACGATGCCGTCGATTTCGTACGGCAGCTGCGGCCGTTTTTCGTGCCACTCGTTGACGAAGGCGATCACCTCATCGATGTTGGCGCAGCGCCGCCGCTCGGGATTCACTTTAAACCCAAGCGCCTGTAAGTAGTCGAGCGCCTCGCTGTGCGACTCAATGCCAAGCTCTTCAGCATTGGCCAAACCATAAACGAACAAATCGAGCTGGCGCGACGCCGCCACTTTCGGGTCGAGCTGGCGGAGCGAGCCGGCCGCCGCGTTGCGCGGGTTGGCAAACAGCTCCTCGCCGCGGGCTTTTCGCTCCTCATTCAAGCGCAAAAACGACGCTTTCGGCATAAACGCTTCGCCGCGCGCCTCAAGCGACACCGGTTCTTTCAGGCGGAGAGGCAGCGAGCGGATCGTTTTCAAATTTTCTGTAATGTCCTCGCCCGTCGTTCCGTCGCCGCGCGTCGCTCCTTGCACGAAATAACCATCTTCATAGCGGACCGAGACGGCGAGGCCGTCGATTTTCAACTCGCATACGTACGCTGCTTCGCCGACTTCCTGGCGGATGCGGCGGTCAAAATCGCGCAAGTCGCCTTCGCCAAACGCGTTCGCGAGACTCATCATGGGAACAACATGCGTCACTTTGCGAAACGCCTCAAGCGGCGGGCCGCCGATGCGCTGGGTCGGCGAGTCGCTCGTTTTCAATTCCGGATACTGTTCCTCGATGGCCATCAACTCTTGCATGAGCCGGTCATACTCGGCGTCCGGGACGGACGGCCGGTCGAGCACATAATATTCGTAGCCATAGCGGTGCAACAGTTCGCGCAGCTCGGCCGCGCGCCGTTCGGCTTGTTGGCGGTCCATACGTTCACCCGTTCTCCTTTCTATACTTTCTCAATCGGCGCAAATTTAGCGAGCAGACGTTTAATGCCGATCGGGCTCGGGAAGGCGATATCGAGTTCTTGGTCGTCACCTTCGCCACGGACACTGACAACCGTACCGATTCCCCATTTCCGATGGTTCGCCCGGTCGCCGACTTTCCACACCCCGATGGCGCCGCCTGCCTGCAAGCGAGCGGACGCTGAACGGGAAACAGACGGTTTCCCGCGCGAGACTGTCTCCAGCAAATGCGCGGGAATCTCATCTAAAAAGCGCGACGGCCGGTTCATTTGGATGTTGCCAAACAGCGTCCGCATTTGCGCGTTCGTCAATACGAGCTCTTCCTCGGCCCGAGTGATGCCGACATACGCCAGCCGCCGCTCTTCTTCCATTTCATCCTCATTCTCCAGTGAACGAAGATGCGGAAAAATGCCTTCTTCCATGCCAATCAAAAACACGACCGGAAACTCAAGCCCTTTGGCGGCGTGCAGCGTCATGAAGACGACGGCATCGCCCTCGGCCGCCTGATCTGTCCCATTCAGCTCGTCCAAATCAGAAATGAGCGCCAAGTCGGTTAAAAAGGCGATGAGCGATTTATCGTCGCTCACATTTTCAAAATGCTTTGTCACCGACAAAAACTCGTCCAAGTTCTCAAGCCGGCTTTGCGCTTCAATCGTCCGTTCCGCCTTGAGCATCTCGCGGTAGCCCGATTGGTCGAGCACTTCCTCCACAAGTTCCGTCACCGGAACGTATTCTTGCAGCTGCGTCCATTGCTCAAGCTGTCTGCGAAACGCGGCGAGCGCCCCGGCCGTCTTCGTGCTGAAGCCGATCATCTCCAGCTCGCCGAGCGCTTCAAACAAGGACAGCTCATGCTCGGCCGCATAGCGGACAAGTTTGTCGATCGTAGAGGCGCCGATGCCGCGCTTTGGCACGTTGATGATGCGAAGCAAGCTCAAATCGTCATCGGGGTTGGCGATGACGCGCAAGTAAGCGAGAATGTCTTTAATTTCTTTCCGGTCATAGAACTTTAAGCCGCCGACGATTTGGTACGGAATGTTCGCTTTTAAAAACATTTCCTCGATGACGCGCGACTGGGCGTTCGTCCGATAAAGCACGGCAAAATCGCGGTAGCGGCGCTCCCCGCTCTCAACCGCCTCTTGAATGCGGCGGGCGACAAATTGCGCTTCGTCCACTTCGTTCATCGCTTCATAATAGACGATCGGCTTCCCTTCCGGGTTTTCCGTCCACAACCGCTTTGGTTTTCGATTGACGTTATGCGCAATGACTTCATTTGCCGCCTGCAAAATGCGTTTCGTCGAGCGGTAGTTTTGTTCAAGCAAAATGACTTTCGCGTTCGGGTAGTCGCGCTCAAACGATAAAATGTTGCGAATGTCCGCCCCGCGCCACCGGTAAATCGACTGGTCAGCGTCGCCAACGGCGCAAATGTTCTGAAAGCGTTCTGCCAGCTTTTTGACAAGCGTATATTGGGCGCGGTTCGTGTCCTGATACTCATCAATATGGATGTACTGGAACTTATATTGGTAATAGTGGAGCACATCCGGCACGCGGTCAAACAAGTGGATCGTCGTCATGATCAAATCGTCGAAATCGAGCGAATGATTCCGGAGAAGGCGCTGTTGATACTCTTGGTACACGTCGCCGACGATCTTTTCGTAGTACGTCGATGCCCGCTTCGCGAATTGCTCGGGCGTGAGCAAATCGTTTTTCGCCCCGCTGATCGTCGCTAAAATCGTCCGCGGCTCAAATTTTTTTGGATCGATATTTTTGTCTTTCAAAATCGCTTTGATGACCGAAAGCTGATCCGTCGGGTCAAGGATGGAAAAATTGCGATTGATGCCGATGCGGTCAATGTCGCGGCGCAGCATGCGGACGCACATCGAATGGAACGTCGAAATCCACACGTCTTCCGCCGCCCCGCCTAAGAGCGCCTGCACCCGCTCCTTCATTTCACGCGCCGCTTTGTTCGTAAACGTAATGGCTAAAATATTCCACGGCGCCACCTGTTTTTCCGCCATCAAATAGGCGATCCGGTGCGTCAGCACGCGCGTTTTTCCGCTGCCCGCTCCCGCCATGATGAGCAATGGGCCTTCTGTCGTTTTAACGGCTTCTTGCTGCTCTTTGTTTAAATGCGCAAGCAGCTTTTCCGATAAAAAATTCATCATGTCCACCACCAATAAACCATATGTTCTATTTTCCATCATCGCCGCTGCGTTGACCAGCCATCTGCTTCACCGCCGCCACCGTCGCCAACGCCTGTTCGAACTCGTCGTAAATCGCGTTGCCGACGACCACCGTATCGGCATAACGCGCCATATGCTCCGCCTGCTCAGGCGTTGTGATCCCTCCACCATAAAACAGCTGCGTCTGATCAAGCACTTGTTTCACTTTTTCCACTAAAGACGGATCGCCATAGACGCCGCTATACTCAAGGTAAAAAATCGGCAACCTGTACAAATGTGCGGCGAGGCGGGCGTACGCCACGACATCATCATCGGTGAGCGCCGCGTCGGCCTCGGCTAGCTCCGCCGCTTTGCAGGCTGGATTTAAAATGCAGTAACCTTCAGCGAAAATCTCATCCCAGTTCATGACATCGCCGTATTGTTTCACCGCCTCATGATGACGGCCGATGATCCACTCCGCCTGCCGGCTGTTTAACACGATCGGAACCAAATATACGTCAAATCCCGGCGTCAGCGCTTCGACGTCGGTGACTTCGAGCGCGCATGGCACCGAAAAACGGCGGATGCGAGCCAATAAATCCAGCACGTTGTCGATGGTCACCCCGTCGGTTCCGCCGACGATGACGGCATCCGTTCCCGACTCGCAAAGGCGCTCAAGGCGCTCGTCATCAATCGGTTTATTCGGGTCGAGTTTAAACACATGGCGCCAAGCGCGAATCTCCTCCATAGCGGCAACCCTCCACTCCGTCTCCATTGTTCCATTATAACAAATCCGCAAAAAGAAAAGGAGTTCCTTTGCAAATGGAAGGAATCTCCTTGCCGCGTCAGTCTGTGACCGCTTCGTTGGCTTCTTTCTCTTCTTGCTGTTGCTCCTCTTTAATGCGATCGAGCGCCATGGCGTAAGCATCATTGCCGTAGTTGAGGCAGCGCTTGACGCGCGAAATCGTCGCCGTGCTCGCTCCGGTTTCCGTTTCGATTTTGTGATACGTATATCCTTCGCGCAGCATGCGGGCGACCTCAAGCCGCTGGGCGAGCGCCTGGATTTCATTCACGGTGCATAAATCATCAAAAAAACGGTAACATTCTTCTAAATCGCGCAGCGATAAAATCGCTTTAAACAGTTGATCCAACTCTCTGCCGCGCAGTTTGTCAATTTGCATAGCTGCTTCCTCCTTGCGTTTTGGCGGGAAAAATGTTGTAGCCAACCAATCTGCGAATCCACCGCCCCTTTGCCTTGCAACAGACAAGGCGGTTATGATTTCCACTGGACGATCGCCAGTTCCGGCACGATATTGATCACGTTTTCCCGGCACGAATCCGATCGGAGCCCCATCGCGGTATGGCAGCAGCCGGCCGTCGACGTTTTTCCATTCGATCAGCTGCATGACGCCGCCCTGCAGCAAGTACCCCTTGCCGCCGGAGACGAGGTCGATGTCGCGCCGCCCGTGGCTGTCAACCACTTGATGGTGGGCGGCGATGATCATGACGTTTTGCACGACAACCGGCTTATGCGTATCATAATCGATCGTTTGCTCGCCGCCGCTGTACCGGTAATACCCCTTTTGTTCCGAAACATATTGGTATTCGACCTGGGCATAGGCGCGATGCGAATAGGCGATGTGAACCGTCCCGACCTTCTTGCCGCTCGGCTCATCGGTGCGAAACGATAGCGGGGGAACGTTATCCGTCCAAGCATACCCGTTTTGTTCCGCCCCTTTTTCAATGTTGGCAAACGTAATGTACGAGTTGTGCGGCGCCTTGCGGAACGGGACGCGCTGAAACAATGTGCCGTCATAAAACAATCCGTTCAAATAGTCGATTCCGCCTCCCTCAAGACGCGCTTTCGCCTCCGGACTCCAGCCATGGCATACATACAGTGCATGGTAGCCTTCACTCAAGTCAATATAGTAATCACGCGCGCTTCGCACCGGTCCGACCCGCTCCGGCAATTCGCTTTGATACAACGCCAACAAACGGGTGATATCGCCCTCGGCGAGCACCTCATACACGATGTCCGCCTTGCTTAATCCCGACTGTGGGCGCGCCTTCGGGTGGTTGTTGATCATCACGCCGACGACCCGCTGATGGATGTTCCCTTTCGCCGGCAGCCCCGTCAGCGGGAACGTTTGTTGTTCCTCCGCCCGAGGCTTGGACGGCTGCTCCTGCCGAGGAGCCGGTTCGGCGTGCTTCGGCTCGCTTTTGGTCGTGCAGCCGCCTAACAACAATACCGCGCAACTGACAGCGAACAGCCAATGTTTCAATGGACACACAACCTTTTCTTTTTTATTTTACCGCATTATCGAAGGAAAGAGTACCGTTTTGTGCATGACATCATAAATCCCGCGTTGCGTGACACGCACATACGGCAGGTGGGTTGACTGTAAAAACAGCAGCGAATACACCGGGTCTTCGAATGGATATCCGCGCTCACGCAGCAAACGGACGAACGTTTTTTCTTCGTTGATCAATTCATCCACCTCTAAGGAGGACATCATGCCGCCTAAAGGAAGCGAGAGCTCAAACAAAATCTCTCCGTCCTCAGCGAGCACAATGCCGCCGCCGATCTCCTTCATCCGCCGGAAGGCGAGCATCATATCTTCCTTATGCTTGCCGATCAAAATCAAATCCCCGGTGTTCGAATAAGAACTTGCCAGCCCGCCAAGCGCCGATGAAAAACCTTTCAACATCGTATTGACGCGCCAGCGCCCGTTTCGGTCAAGCAGCACTAAAAAACATTCATCATGATCATGACCTAAACGATCGCGCGACGTATCAATCGACACGGAATACGGTTTTAAAATGACGGCGTTTTCCATGCGCAGTCCCATCGGCATCGAAAACTGCAAATCATCCCAGTCCACCTCCCATGGCAACGATAACGGCCGAATGCCAAACTGCCCCCATTCCAGATCTGGCCAGAGAGGCGGCGCTTCTCCATCGCGCTTCACCCATTCGCCTTTGGCGAGCACTTGCGCCGGCGTCGGATCGTGAGCCGAGCGCAAAAAGTTGATATGAGCGATGCGGCCGGTGGCAATGCTGCCGTGAAGATGCTCGATGCCGTAGTGGCGGGCGGCGTTGATCGTCGCCATCGCATAGGCATCGATCACCGGCACGCCATGCTCGATCGCGATGCGGATCAGCCAATCGATCACTCCATTCTCATAAAACGATGGCGGCGAGCATCCGTCGTCAACAAGCATTTATCATAATGCCGGATGCCAAGCGCTTTCATCTCTTCAAGCAGCACCGGCAAATCGGGGCGAATCGAGGAATGCCGAAGCGCGACGGTATAGCCGTGCCAAAGGCGCATGCGCACTTCCTTTCCCGTCATTGCCTCATGATCGCCATCTGCGCCAAAGAGCGCCATTTTGACAAGCGTCTTTTCCGACGCCCCCGGAAAATGCCCTTCAATTTTGCGGCGTCGCCGATGCGCTTCTTGCATCCAGTACAAGATGATGTCATCGCCGCTCGCCACTTTTGGCCATGAGGTCAACTCACCGCCTTGAAGCACCGCCTCTTGGTCAAGCCAGCGCTTGATCCGAGCATTGGACACTTGTTCCTCTTCGCGCTCGAGCTCCGTTTGCCCATCAAATCGGCACCACCAATACATCGACGTTGGAAGCGCATTCATTTCTTGTAAAAAGAAAAGCGCTTCTTCATCATCGAGCTGCAAAAGCAAAAACAAGTTATCGTTGAGGAGTGTTGTTGTTCCGTGCGCCGCTGCATAACGGGCAAATGAATGGGGATTATATAATTGAAATGGATGGACATGCGGCTCGATGTAGCCGGGAACGAGCACATATCCACGGCAGTCGACGATTTCACACGCCTCGTCGACCTGATCAGGAAGACGCTCTCCGGCATACACGATGCGATCTCCATGGATCCATATGTTTCCTTTTACCCATTCACGAAAATACGAGTGCAAATACGTCGCATTCACCAATACTTTCGTCGGCGATTGTTTGCCATCAATCACCGCTGCTTGTGCACGCAGTTCGCTGCCTTTCCATCGGTAACGTTGTTCGCCCATTGATACCCCGTCCCTTGTTTCCTAATCGTTCCATACAACCATTTTAACGCACAAAAGCGACTTTCACAATAAAAAATATTAAGGAGGGGACAGACCGATGGCGAATATCGGCATTGTGAACGCATTGATTCGCATCACGGTTGGCCTGACTGTCATCGCCTGGGCCACCGCCCGCCTGGCTCGGCGGCCTTGGTGCACATCCTATTTGTGGGCCGCTTTGCTTGGAGCGATGAAAGTCGGAGAAGGGATCACCCGTTTTTGTCCGATGACCGCTCTGTTTGACAATATGCAGCGCCGACAGCTGCTTGAAGAGGAAAAGGAAGCGGTCGTCAATCCGACATGAGGGAGGACATCCGTTCGACGTTGCGCACCGCTTTTTCCAATATCCTCCATCCCACCGTCATTCGGCAACATTTTTCGCATCGTGAGTGATGCGTGCTGCTTCGGTATCGAAGCGGCCCGTGAAGAGTGCAGACTGTCAACGAAAGAGAAGAAAGCAACATGATTCGCGGCTTGGCATTGTGGACTAGCCAAACATCATCAAAAAAGGTGTCCCATACTTGGGACACCTTCGACTACAAAGGAGTGAACCACCTTGCTGCTCGAGTATATGACCGATATGTCGTTCGTATTGGCCGCGTTAATCGGCGGCATTATCGCCCTTTCATACGTGTATATGCGGCGGAGGCGCGTTCGATAGCGCGCCGGCCGATATCGCGGCGGTAAAATAAACCGTCACAGTCGATCGCGGCCAATTGCTCGTACGCTCTTTCCTTCGCTTCGGCAAGCGTCTCCCCTTTGGCCGCTAACAGGAGAACGCGTCCGCCATTGGTGTACCATGCGCCGCCTTCTCGTTTGGTGCCAGCATGGAACAACAACGCATCAGGGGAAATTCGGTCCAACCCGCGGATTTCGGCCCCGCGCTCGTACGCGCCGGGGTAACCTTTCGCTGCCAGCACGACGCCAAGCACCGCCTCGTCCGTCCATTCAAGCTCCAACTCTTTTCCATCCATCACCGCTAGTACCGCTTCCACCAAATCGGTCTTCAGCCGCGGTAGCACGACTTGTGCCTCTGGGTCGCCAAAACGGGCGTTGAATTCGATCACTTTCGGCCCCGTTGCTGTTTCGATCAGCCCGGCATACAGCACGCCGGTAAACGGCCGGCCTTCAGCCACTAACGCTTTGGCGGCCGGACGCAAGATCGTCTCCAGCGCTGTTTCCACCGTCTCCGCCGAGATTTGCGGCACCGGCGAGTAGGCTCCCATGCCGCCGGTGTTCGGTCCTTCGTCTCCGTCATACGCCCGCTTATGGTCTTGGGCGATGGAGAGCGGATACACCTTCTCGCCGTTAACGAACGCCATAAACGAAAATTCTTCCCCTTCTAAATACTCCTCAATGACAACTTGACTGCCGGCTGTGCCGAATTGTCCGTCGACAAGCGCTGCCTTCGCCGCGGCAAGCGCGTCTTCCACCGTTTGGGCGACGGTGACGCCTTTTCCGGCGGCCAATCCGTCCGCTTTCACGACGATCGGCGCGCCTTTTTGTTCAATGTACGCTTTCGCTTCTTCGTATGACGTAAAGGTCGCATGGTCCGCCGTTGGGATGCCGTATTTCTTCATCAGCTCTTTGGCAAACGCCTTGCTTCCTTCGATGAGCGCCGCCCTCTGGCTTGGGCCGAAAATGCGAAGCCCCTCGGCCATAAAACGGTCAACAATGCCGGAAGCAAGCGGCGCTTCCGGCCCGACGATCGTCAAATCGATCGCCTGTTGTTTCGCAAACTGCACCAATGCCTCAATATCGAGCTCATCAATAGGAATCAGTTCCGCCACGTCCGCGATGCCCGGGTTTCCCGGCGCTACATACAGCTTGCCAACAAGCGGGCTTTGCGCCGCTTTCCAGGCGATGGCGTGCTCGCGCCCGCCTCGTCCGATGACCAGTACATTCATCGTCTCCCTCTCCTTTGCCACACTTAATGTTTAAAGTGGCGCACGCCGGTGAAGACCATGGCGATGCCGTATTCATCCGCTTTGCGGATCGAGTCGGCGTCGCGAATCGAGCCGCCCGGCTGAATGATCGCGGTAATGCCGGCTTTCGCCGCCGCCTCGACCGTATCGTCCATCGGGAAGAACGCATCGGACGCCAACACGGCGCCAACCGCCTGTTCCCCAGCCTGTTCAATCGCAATTTTGGCCGCGCCGACCCGGTTCATTTGCCCGGCGCCAACGCCGACCGTCATCCCGTTTTTGGCCAGTACAATCGCATTCGATTTCACATGTTTGACAACCTTCCAAGCAAACCGAAGCTGTTCGCGCTCAGCCTCGGTCGGCTCGCGCTTCGTTACGACATTCCATTCGGCGTCTTCAAGCGTGAACGTATCGGCCTCTTGGACGAGCAAGCCGCCATTGACGGAAACGAGCATGTTTTCCTTGACGTCCGGCGCGGTAAAATCAAGCGTCAACAGACGGATGTTTTTCTTTTTCGTCAAAATGGCAAGCGCCTCGTCGCTGAATGACGGAGCGATGACGATTTCCAAAAAGATGTCGTGCATCCGTTCGGCTGTTTCTTTGTCCACTTCACGGTTGACCGCAATAATGCCGCCGAAAATCGAGACTGGATCCGCTTCATACGCTTTCGTAAACGCCTCAAGAAGCGTCGCGCCGACGCCGACGCCGCACGGGTTCATATGTTTGATGGCGGCCACAGCCGGCTCTTGAAATTCGCGAATGAGGTTGATCGCCGCATTGGCGTCGTTAATGTTGTTGTACGACAACTCTTTGCCATGCAGCTGTGTCGCGTTGGCAATCGAGAACGCCGCACCGAGCGGCTTGGCATAAAACGCTGCCGATTGATGCGGATTCTCGCCATAGCGCAATGATTGTTTTTTCGTATACGTGACCGTGAGCGTTTCCGGATAGTTCTCTCCGGTGAGGTTTGTCAAATACTCCGCAATCATCGCGTCATACGCCGCCGTATGGCGGAACGCTTTCGCCGCCAGTTGTTGCCGCGTTTTTGCTTGGATCGAACCGGTCATTTTCAGTTCTTCAATCACTATCGGATAGTCGGCTGGATCGACGACAATCGCGACATCAGCATAGTTTTTCGCCGCCGCCCGCACCATCGTCGGGCCGCCGATATCGATGTTTTCAATCGCCTCGGCGAGCGTCACATCCGGTTTGGCGATCGTTTGTTGGAACGGATACAAGTTGACGACGACCAAATCGATCGGGCGAATGCCGTGCTCTTTAAGCGCTGCTTGGTGGCGCTCATCGCTGCGCACCGCCAAAATGCCGCCGTGAATGGCCGGATGCAATGTTTTGACGCGCCCGTCCAAAATTTCCGGAAAGCCGGTGACATCGGAAATCGAAATGACGGGAACGCCGGCGTCTTCAAGCGCTCGTTTTGTCCCACCGGTCGAAATGATATCAATGCCAAGTTCAGCCAGCTGCTTCGCAAACGGAATGATGCCTTCCTTATTGGACACGCTGATCAATGCTCGTTTCACTGCCATCGTTCTCGATCCTTTCTTCCTGTTGTTCCTTTTCCCCTAGCAGCATGCGCAACACCGTCGGGTACAGCTCGTGTTCGACTTGATGGATGCGCGCCTCAAGCGCCTCGATCGGCTCGCCCGGCACGATCGGAACAACGCGCTGGGCGATGACCGGCCCGGTGTCCATCCCTTCATCAACGTAATGAACGGTGACCCCTGTTTCCAAAACGCCAGCCCGATACGCTTGGCCGATCGCATCCTTGCCCGGAAACGCCGGCAGCAGCGACGGATGAATGTTGACGATTTTCCCTTCATAGGCGGAAAGCAAAGTCGGCCCGATCAAGCGCATATAGCCGGCCAACGCAATCCAGTCGATTTGGCGTTCCTTTAGCTCACGCAAAATCTCGCTCTCAAACGCCGCTTTGGACGGGTAGTCTTTTGGAGAAAACACAAACGCCGGCACGTTTTCGCGCGCCGCTCGTTCAATGACTTTCGCACCTGGGCGGTCGCAGACCAAAAGCGCTACTTCCGCGGGCACCTCGCCGCGCTTGGCCGCGTCGACGATCGCTTGAAAGTTCGTGCCGCTTCCTGAGGCGAACACCGCCAGCCGCTTCATGCCCGGCCCCCTCCAGCAAACGACACGCCCGCTCCTTCGGCCACTTCGCCGATGATGTACGCCGGTTCGCCTCGTTCCGAAAGCCACTCAACAAGAGGCGCCGCCGTTTCCGGACTGACAGCGAGCACAAGGCCGATGCCCATATTAAAGACGGAAAACATCTCTTCTTCCTCAAGCTCGCCTTTTTGGCGCAACAAGTCAAAAATCGGCAAAATCGGCCATGAACCAAGCTGAATGCGCGCGCCGATTCCTGGCGGCAGCATGCGCGGAATGTTTTCGATCAACCCGCCGCCGGTAATATGCGCCATCCCTTTGATCGTAAACCGCTCGCGCACAGAGCGCAACAGTTTCGCATAAATGCGCGTCGGCTTCAATAACTCCTCGCCGAGCGGAACATCAAGCGGCTCGTAAATCTCATTAAGCGACAATTTCGCTTGTTCAAACACGATGCGGCGCACAAGCGAATAGCCGTTGCTGTGAAGGCCGCTTGATGGCAGGCCGACAAGCGCATCGCCCGCTTGAATCGTCTCTCCGGTTATGAGTCGCTCTTTTTCCGCAACGCCGACCGCAAACCCAGCCAAATCATACTCATCTTCATCATACATTCCTGGCATTTCCGCGGTCTCCCCGCCGATCAAGGCGCAGCCGGCTTCGACGCAGCCGTCGGCCACCCCTTTGACGATGGCGGCGATTTTCTCCGGCACCGCCTTGCCGCAAGCGATATAGTCGAGGAAAAAGAGCGGCTCCGCCCCTTGGACAATAATATCGTTGACACACATAGCGACACAGTCGATGCCGATCGTATCATGCCGGTCAAGCAAAAACGCTAGTTTCAACTTCGTTCCGACACCGTCCGTGCCGGAGACAAGCACCGGCTGGCGGTAACCAAGCGCAGATAGATCAAACAAGCCGCCAAACCCGCCGATCCCACCCAGCACTTCGGGACGCATCGTTTTTTGCACGTGCTCTTTCATGAGGGCGACGGCCTGATAACCAGCCTCGATGTCGACCCCTGCTTGTTTGTATGCCTTTGCCACGTCAACTCCTCCTTTTCGCCGCCCATCACGCTCAGGACGCCAGGCGACGCTCTTGTTGCGCAGCGTTTCTCTCGCGGAAACGCGCCACCACACTCGTCAGCTGCACCGGTTATACTTCCTCCATCATTTCATCGTCAGACATGGCCGCGCCGCTTGACCGAGGCGGGTCGGATATTGGCCAGTAAAACACGCCAAACATTGCCCGCGCTGCGGCGAGACGTCCGGACGCCCGATGGCCTCAAGCATCCCTTCCTGGCTGATAAAGGCGAGGGAATCAGCGCCAATCAAGCGCCGAATCTCTTCAACAGTGCGATTCGCCGCGATCAATTCTTCCTTTGACGACGTATCAATGCCGTAAAAGCAAGGATGGGTGATCGGCGGCGCGCTGATGCGCACGTGCACTTCGACCGCTCCCGCTTCGCGGAGCATCGAGACGATGCGCCGGCTCGTCGTCCCGCGCACGATTGAATCGTCGACCATCACAACCCGTTTGCCGGCCACAACCCCCCGCACCGGCGACAGCTTCATTTTCACTCCTTGCTCGCGCAGCGCCTGCGACGGCTGGATGAACGTCCGGCCAACATAACGGTTTTTGATGAGCCCTAATTCATAGGGGATGCCGCTCGCCTCAGCATAGCCGATGGCAACGGAGATGCTTGAGTCCGGCACGCCGGTGACGATGTCAGCGTCGGCCGGAGCCTCGAGCGCCAGCCGTTTTCCTAAATTTTTGCGGGCCGTATGGACGTTGATGCCATCGACATGGCTGTCCGGACGAGCGAAATAAATGTACTCCATGCTGCAAATCGACCGCGGCTGC
>NZ_ATCO01000023.1:0-41951 GCF_000422025.1 Geobacillus sp. WSUCF1
GCTGGTATTGTACGCCGTGCGAATCGTTTTACACTGAGCGGCAGCTTGTGGACGGCAACTGTCCGGACTGCGGCCGGCCTGTTGAGAAAGTGAAAGAAGAGTCCTATTTCTTCCGGATGAGCAAATATGTCGACCGCTTGTTGCAATATTACGAAGAAAATCCCGATTTTATCCAACCGGAATCGCGGAAAAATGAGATGATCAACAACTTCATTAAGCCGGGGCTTGAGGATTTGGCTGTGTCCCGGACGACGTTCGATTGGGGCATTAAAGTGCCAGGCAATCCGAAGCATGTCATCTATGTCTGGATCGACGCGCTTGCCAACTATATCACAGCGCTCGGCTACGGCACGGACAACGATGAAAAGTTCCGCAAATATTGGCCGGCGGACGTCCATTTGGTCGGCAAAGAAATCGTCCGTTTCCATACGATTTATTGGCCGATTATATTGATGGCGCTCGGCTTGCCGTTGCCGAAAAAAGTATTCGGCCATGGCTGGTTGCTGATGAAGGATGGAAAAATGTCCAAATCGAAAGGCAATGTCGTCGACCCAGTGACGCTCATCGACCGGTATGGGCTTGATGCGCTCCGCTATTATTTGCTGCGGGAAGTGCCGTTCGGCGCTGATGGCGTGTTTACGCCGGAAGGATTTATTGAGCGCATCAACTATGACTTGGCCAACGACTTAGGCAACTTGTTGCACCGTACCGTGGCGATGATCGAGAAATATTTCGACGGCGTTATTCCGCCATACCGCGGGCCGAAAACACCGTTTGACCAAGAGTTGGTGCAAACGGCGCGCGAAGTGGTGCGTCAATATGAAGAAGCGATGGAGGGAATGGAGTTTTCCGTCGCGCTCGCCGCTGTTTGGCAGTTGATTAGCCGGACGAACAAATATATCGATGAAACGCAGCCATGGGTATTGGCGAAAGACGAACAGAAACGGGATGAGCTTGCCGCCGTCATGACCCACTTGGCTGAATCGCTTCGCCATACGGCAGTGCTGCTCCAGCCGTTTTTGACGCGCACGCCGGAGCGCATGTTCGCTCAGCTCGGCATCACGGATCATTCATTAAAAGAATGGGATAGCTTGTACGATTTCGGCCTCATTCCGGAAGGGACAAAAGTGCAAAAGGGAGAACCGCTCTTCCCGCGCCTCGACATCGAAGCGGAAGTGGAGTACATTAAGGCGCATATGCAAGGGGGCAAACCGGCCGCCGAACCGGTAAAAGAGGAAAAAAAAAGCAGCGGAGGCGGCGGAAATTTCGATTGACGAGTTCGCCAAAGTCGATTTGCGCGTCGCTGAAGTCATCCATGCGGAACGTATGAAAAACGCCGATAAGCTGTTGAAGCTTCAGCTTGACCTTGGCGGCGAGAAGCGGCAAGTGATCTCCGGCATTGCTGAGTTTTACAAACCAGAAGAACTCGTCGGCAAAAAAGTCATTTGCGTCGCCAATTTAAAACCAGCCAAGCTTCGCGGCGAATGGTCGGAAGGCATGATTCTAGCCGGAGGCAGCGGCGGGGAATTTTCGCTGGCGACGGTTGATCAACACGTGCCGAATGGAACGAAAATCAAATAACGGTTTGCTTGGCAGGGGGGTGTTGCGCTTGACACCTCCTTGTCGCTATTTTGTAATGGAAATGTTAACGAAATGTGACGTATGTAACCAATTTCTATGCTACACTTAACATCAAGGTGGAAAAGAGGGCATTCGTATGCTGTTTGATACGCACGCACATTTGAATGCAGTCCAATACGAAGAAGATTTGGAACAAGTCATTGAACGCGCCCGCGATGAAGGGGTTTCACACATTGTCGTCGTCGGGTTTGACCGTCCGACGATCGATCGGGCGATCGAGCTGGCCGAGCGGTATCCGTTTATTTATGCGGCGGTTGGCTGGCATCCGGTTGATGCGATCGAGATGACGGACGATGATTTGCAGATGATTGAACAGCTCGCCGCTCACCCGAAAGTCGTGGCGCTCGGCGAGATGGGGCTTGACTACCATTGGGATAAATCGCCGAAAGACGTGCAACAAGAGGTGTTCCGGCAGCAAATCCGGCTGGCTAAAAAGGTGAAGTTGCCGATCATTATTCATAACCGTGAGGCGACGGCAGATATTTTAAAAATTTTGCAAGAGGAAAACGCCGCCGAAATCGGCGGGATTATGCATTGTTTCAGCGGCAGCGTCGAGGTGGCCAAACAGTGCATGGACATGAATTTTCTCATTTCCCTTGGCGGACCGGTCACGTTTAAAAATGCGAAAAAACCGAAGGAAGTGGCGAAGGAGATTCCACTCAGCCATTTATTGATCGAAACCGACTGTCCATATTTAACGCCTCACCCTTTCCGCGGCAAACGAAACGAGCCGAGCTATGTCAAATACGTTGCCGAAGCGATCGCACAGATCAAAAACATTTCTTTTGCCGAAGTAGCGGAAACAACGGCGGAAAATGCCAAAAAATTGTTCGCCATCGACCGCTAAAATTAGGCGTCGAACAGCGGGGAAGCTTGTCGAAGGTGCGGCGAAGACGATAAAATTCTACAAATTCAGCCGATATGAGCCAACCGCGTGTCGACAAGTCTTCCTTCCTTTTTCACTGAATTTTCTGCATAATAGAGTATGCTCGTGCGTACATGTTAAAGGGAGAGGGGAATTCCGTAGAAAAAGGAGGCGTTCATCTGATGTTGCCGAATGGGAGGAAATGGCTGGACTTATGGAGGAAAAACGTGACCGTCACAGCGGGCGGGTTTCTCGCCATCTCCGCGACGACAGGGGTTGCTGGATATGAGATGGCCAAAGACGATGTGACGCTGATCAAAAACGGAAACAAACAAGAAATTCGCACTCATGCGAAAACGGTGAAAGAGCTGCTTGCGGAGCAAAACATTCAGCCGCGCAAAGAAGATTATGTTTATCCGTCCTTGCATTCGCCGATCACCGACGATCTCCATATTGTTTGGGAAGCAAGCAAAGAAGTGACGCTGACAGTCAATGGAAAAAAGAAAAAGATATGGACGACAGCCGATACGGTCGCGGAGCTGCTCCGTTCGCAGCACGTGGCGGTCGGGGCGTATGACAAAGTGGCGCCGGCGCTTTCGGCGAAAATTCAAAAAGGCATGGACATCGGCGTTGAAAAGGCGTTTCCAGTCCACGTCAATGTCGGCGGTAAACAACAGCAGGTATGGACAACTTCGACTACGGTCGCTGACTTTTTGAAGCAGCAAGGGATTCAGCTAGGTCAACTCGATCGGATAGAGCCCTCCTTGCATGAAACGGTCAAAGAACAGATGACCATTCGCGTGATCCGAGTAAAAAAAGTCACCGATGTAGTGGAAGAACCCGTCGACTTTGCCGTGGTGACAAAACGGGATGACTCATTGCCGAAAGGAGAGCGGCGCGTCATTCAGCCTGGAGAAAAAGGGATGGTTCAAAAAACGTATGAGGTGACATTGGAAAACGGCAAAGAAACGGCGCGCAAACTAATCGCTGTGAAAACGCTAAAAGAAAGCAAGGCGCGCATTGTCGCCATCGGCACGAAAACGGTGCGCCAAGCTGCCGCGCCCGACCGCCCGTCCTCGCGCGGCTCGGACCATGCCGCGAAGGAATTTTACGTCACCGCCACCGCCTACACTGCCTATTGTGCAGGCTGTTCAGGCATAACAAGCACGGGCATCAACTTGCGCAAAAATCCTTCCGCTAAAGTGATTGCGGTCGACCCGTCCATCATCCCCCTTGGGTCGAGAGTGTATGTGGAAGGATACGGATATGCCATTGCCGCTGACACCGGCTCAGGCATCCGCGGATATAAAATTGATGTGTTTTTCCCGGAACGGTCGGATGCGTTTCGTTGGGGCAGAAAGCGCGTGAAAATACGGGTATTGCCATAGAGATGCGATGGGAGAACGAAGCGGAGGGTTTTTTCCCTCTGCTTTTTTTCGCTATAATGGCATTGTGCCGCGACAATGCGCGCCGCTTCTGCTAAATTAGACGATGCAAACGGAAAAAAAGTTTCAGCGAAATTCAAAAAATAATAAGGGAATGAAGCGGCTTTCGGCGATGATTCGCCTTACTTTTGATTTTACCGGAAAGGAGGCATTGCAGAAATAGGAAAAAGGGACGATTCCGTTGTTTCTGCAATGGGAGGATGAAGATCAAAGAAGTGATCGTTGTGGAAGGAAAAGATGATACGGCGGCGATCCGGCGCGCCGTCGATGCCGATACAATCGAGACAAACGGAGCAGCAGTGGGCGCGGATGTCATTGAGCGGATCAAGCTGGCGAAAGAGCGCCGCGGCGTGATCATTTTTACCGATCCCGATTTTCCCGGCGAAAAAATTCGCCGCACGATTGCCGAACAGGTGCCGGGGTGCAAGCATGCCTTTTTGCCGCGCGAGGCGGCCAAAGCGAAAAACGGCAAGGGCATCGGGGTTGAGCACGCGTCCCCTGACGAAATCCGTCGGGCGCTCGCCAACGTGTATGAAGAGGCGTCGGATTGGAAGGAAGAAATTACGTTTGCTGAACTGATCGAGGCTGGGTTGATCGGCGGCGCGATGGCGCGCCGGCGGCGGCAGCGTCTTGGCGAGGAGCTGAAAATCGGCTATGCGAACGGTCGGCAGTTTCATAAGCGGCTGCAAGTGTTCCGCATTTCCCGTGATGCTTTTTATGCCGCGTTAGCGCACGTGATGCAGGAGGAGGCGGACGATGTATAAAGATATTGCAACACCGGGGCGGACGAAAGAAATTTTGGAGCGATATGGCTTTTCGTTTAAAAAGAGCCTTGGGCAAAACTTTTTGATCGATGCGAACATTTTGCGGAAAATCGTGGATGTTGCCGACATCTCCCCTGATACAGGAGCGATTGAAATCGGACCAGGCATCGGAGCGTTGACGGAACAATTGGCGCGGCGGGCGAAAAAAGTCGTCGCTTTCGAAATCGACGGCCGACTGTTGCCCATTTTGGCCGACACGCTGTCTCCTTATGACAATGTGCGCATCTTTCACCAAGATGTATTAAAGGCCGACTTGCATGCCGTCATCGCCGAGGAATTGGCTGATGTAAGCGACCGGATGGTCGTCGCCAACTTACCTTATTATGTGACGACACCGATCATTATGAAGCTGCTTACCGAGCGGTTGCCGATCCGCGGCATGGTCGTCATGCTGCAAAAAGAAGTCGCCGACCGTCTTGCCGCTAAGCCAGGGACGAAAGATTACGGCTCGCTGACGATCGCTGTGCAGTATTATACCGAAGCGGAAGTCATCATGACGGTGCCGCGCACCGTCTTTATGCCGCAGCCGAACGTTGATTCTGCTGTCATCCGGCTCGTAAAGCGGCAGCATCCGCCTGTTGTTGTCGACGATGAGGGCGTGTTTTTCCAAGTGGTGCGGGCAAGCTTCGCCCAGCGCCGCAAAACGCTGTTCAACAACTTAACAAACAATTTGCCGGGAGGAAAAGAGAACAAAGAGCAAATTGAACGAGTGCTCGTTGCTTTGGGCATTGACCCGCGCCGACGCGGAGAGACGCTTGACATCGCTGAGTTTGCTTCATTAAGCAACGCGTTGGCACCGCTTTTCGGCAAATGAAGGAGTCGTAAAGAAAGCGCTCCTCTGGGGGGCAGCGGTCTTTTCGTCAACCAAAGCCGTCCAAACAGGCGTCTATCACCTATTGTCCGCACGTGCATATCGTATGGATGACAACGATTATGCAATGGAGTGAGCGGTGATGGACGTCATTAAAATCGGCGATATTGTCGCCCGCAAGTCTTACCAATGTGATTTATTGTTCCGAGTGATTGATATGAAAGAAAAAAACGGCGAGTGGGAAGCGATTTTGTATGGTGAAGATGTGCGCCTCGTCGCGGACGCTCCGTGCAGCGATTTAGTCGTCATCGATGAGCAGGAGCAACAGGAACGGAAAAAGCGGGAAATCGAGCTGATCGAACAATCGTATCGGCTTTTTCGCCAAGATTATCAGGCGATCAAGCAAAAAGTCGAATATCGGGCGACCGGCGGATACCGGGTGGAGAAAGATTTTTTTCAAATTCCGGGGCGCGTCCTCCATTTGGATGGCGACCCGTTATATTTGCGCAAATGTATGGATTTGTATGAGCGGATCGGCGTGCCGGTGCACGGCATTTACTGCGAGGAAAGCGAAATGCCGGAAAAAGTTGGCTACTGGATCGAGCAGTTTCGCCTGATATTTTAGTCATCACCGGGCATGATTCGTATTCGAAGTCAAAAGGAAAGGTGCATGAGTTAAAAGCGTACCGCCATTCGCGCCATTTTGTGCAAACGGTGAAAGAGGCGCGCAAAAAAGTGCCCCATTTGGACCAACTGATCATTTTCGCCGGCGCCTGCCAGTCGCACTTTGAGTCGCTCATCCGCGCTGGGGCGAATTTTGCCAGTTCACCAGCGCGGGTGAACATTCATGCTCTGGACCCCGTCTATATCGTTTCGCGCCTCAGCTTCACCCCGTTCACCGAAACGGTCGACGTATGGGATGTGTTGCGCAACACGTTAACCGGGGAAAAGGGGCTTGGTGGGGTGGAAACGAAAGGCGTGCTCCGCACCGGGATGCCGTTTCGCCTCATTGAGGATCGAGAGGAAAACCGCCGCAGTTGATGGGCGGTTTTTTCTATACGTCCGTCGCATTTTTTTACAAAAAAGTTCCACATCACACATAAAAAGAAGGATATTGTAGAAAAATATACATTGACAGAAATAAAAATGCCCTGATATAATTTTTATTTTTTGACTTTAGACATCATCTTTGTTATAATTACAAATAGTGAGGTGGATGATGAATGCCAAAGACTTTATCCGATATTAAAAAAACGCTGGATTCCAATATCGGGAAACGGTTGACGCTGCGGGCCAACGGCGGACGCAGAAAAATGATTGAGCGTTGTGGTATTTTGGCGGAAACATATCCATCCGTATTTGTCATTGAGCTGGATCAAAAAGAGAATTCGTTTGAACGCGTATCGTTCAGCTACGCCGACGTATTGACAGAGACGGTAAAGTTGACGTTTTGGGATGATGAGCAAGCAGGGGGGCAGTAGACAGATTTGTTTGCTGCTTTTTTGCTTTTTGTTTTTTGTTTTGTCATAAATAGGTGACGTGAACGACTCCCACTTCGCTTTGCTTGAAGCGGGAGTTTTCTTTCGGAACTATGATAAAACCGCCCCCTTTATTTCATACTAAAACTGCCGCAGCCGCCTTTTGCCCGGCCAAATGCAAAGCCGGCTTGTTGATGCGCCGGCGGGTTGCCAAACGTTTCATGCCATAGCGCCAATGAACATGGAAAGGGGTTGCTGACATTGGGTCGACGCCGCGGGATTATGTCGCAACGCTTGAAAGAAGAGCTGGCGAAAGAGTTGGGCTTTTACGATGTCGTGCAACGTGAGGGGTGGGGCGCCATCCGCGCGAAAGACGCAGGAAACATGGTCAGATTGGCGATTGAACGGGCGGAGCGGCAGCTGGCCGGAACAACGGAATAGCGCCGGCAGCGGGGCGTGTTGCGGCGAGGGTGTCCCGCGAACGGGGCGCCCTTTTTTTGCATACATATATTGTTTGGCGTCGTCGCCAGAACATGGTAATATGATAAAATGGGTTGACGAAAGAAAGGCGGATGAGACGGGGCAAAGACGGCGGAGACGGAAAGCAGCCGATGGATGCCGATCCGCTTATTCATGATTGCGCGTGGAAGTAGGTGAGGATGAGTGAGGTTGTCGATAAAAGCGCCGGCGAAAATCAATTTGTCACTCGACGTTCTTTATAAGCGCCCGGATGGTTACCATGAAGTGAAAATGGTGATGACGACGATCGATTTGGCCGATCGCATTGAGCTTGTCGCGTTGCCGGAGGAAGATGCGATCCGCATCGTTTCGCAAAACCGCTTTGTGCCCGATGATTGCCGCAACTTGGCGTATCAGGCGGCGAAGCTTCTTAAAGAGACGTTTTCGATCCGCCAAGGGGTGGCCATTTCGATTACGAAGCATATTCCGGTGGCCGCCGGATTGGCGGGAGGAAGCAGCGATGCGGCGGCGACGCTGCGCGGGTTGAACAAGCTTTGGCAACTCGGATTGACGCTCGATGAACTGGCAGAGCTTGGGGCGAAAATCGGCTCGGATGTCGCTTTTTGCGTCTACGGCGGAACCGCCTTGGCGACGGGGCGCGGGGAAGTCATCACTCCGATCGCTTCACCGCCGCCGTGCTGGGTTGTGCTGGCCAAGCCCCCGATCGGTGTATCGACGGCGGAAGTGTACCGAAACTTGGAACTTGAGCGTGTCAGCCATCCGGACGTCGATGCGATGGTGAGAGCGATCGAGCGGCAAGATTATGCGGCGATCTGCCGGTTGGTCGGCAATGTTCTTGAGGAAGTGACGTTGAAAAAATATCCGGAAGTCGCGCATATTAAAGAACAAATGAAGCGGTTTGGCGCTGATGCGGTGCTGATGAGCGGCAGCGGGCCGACCGTGTTTGGACTGATCGAGCACGATTCCAGAATGCAGCGGGTATACAATGGGTTGCGCGGCTTTTGTGACCAAGTGTTTGCGGTGAGAATGTTAGGAGAACGACATTCTCTTGATTAAACACGTACATTTTTGTTAAAATATATTTATAATATTCGGTTTCAGGAGGTCGGCTATGAAGCTAAGGCGAAGCGGCCGTTTAGTTGATATGACGCATTATCTTCTTGAACGGCCACATCAGCTCATTCCGCTGACATTTTTTGCCGAGCGGTACGAATCGGCCAAATCGTCGATCAGCGAAGATTTGGCCATCATTAAGCAGACGTTCGAGCAGCAAGGAATCGGAACCGTTCGGACGCTGCCCGGCGCTGCCGGCGGCGTGCAATACATTCCAAAAATGGATGCTGAGGAAGCGGAAGAAGTGGTTGCGTATTTGTGTGAACAACTGTCGCGTCCGGATCGGCTTCTTCCCGGCGGATATTTGTATATGACCGACATTCTTGGCGATCCCCGCATTATGAACAAAATCGGCCGCCTTTATGCGTCGATGTTTGCCGACCGTCCGGTGGATGTCGTCATGACGATCGCCACCAATGGGATTCCGTTCGCGTATGCCATCGCCAACTTTTTGTATGTGCCCGTTGTCATCGTCCGCCATGACAATAAAGTGACAGAAGGACCGATGGTAAGCATCAATTACGTATCCGGCTCGTCCAAACGCATCCAAACGATGGTCCTATCGAAGCGCAGCTTAGCGGAAGGAGCCAATGTGCTCATCGTTGACGATTTTATGAAGGCGGGGGGTACAATCAACGGCATGATCAGTTTGCTTCAGGAGTTTAACGGCAATGTCTCCGGCATTGGCGTGCTCGTGGAGTCGGAAGAGGCAAAAGAGCGATTGGTCGATGAATACATTTCGCTCGTCAAACTGTCCGAGGTGGATGTAAAAGAAAAGAGGATCTCTGTTAAGGAAGGCAATTACAAAGCGTTTTTGTAGCAGCTTGCTGCTTGACATAAAAATCAAGAAAGGAGACTGGCTCATGAGAAAAGTAGAGACAACGAAGGCGCCGCAAGCGATCGGCCCGTATTCGCAAGGCATCATCGTCAACAACATGTTTTACAGCTCGGGGCAAATCCCGCTCACCCCAGAAGGGGAACTGGTGAAAGGCGACATTCAGGCGCAGACGCATCAAGTGTTCCAAAACTTGAAAGCCGTATTGGAAGCGGCCGGAGCTTCGCTCGATACAGTGGTGAAAACGACCGTATTTTTAAAAAATATGGATGATTTTGCGGCGATGAATGAAGTGTACAGCCAATACTTCCCGAACCATAAGCCGGCGCGCTCATGCGTGGAAGTAGCCCGGCTGCCGAAAGATGTCCTTGTCGAAATTGAAGTCGTTGCCCTCGTTCCGTAATGATTAGCCCCACTTTTTCCCTACATAAAAATTTATAAAAAATTTTTCGAAAAAAGAAGGAAATGACTCGAACACGTGGAATTCATTACATCGAGTCTCATATAGGGGAAAAGGTGGTGAGCAAAATGGAAGTGACAGACGTAAGATTACGCCGCGTCAATACCGAAGGACGGATGAAAGCGATCGCCTCCATTACGTTGGACAACGAGTTCGTCGTCCATGACATCCGCGTCATCGACGGAAACAATGGGCTGTTTGTCGCGATGCCGAGCAAGCGCACACCAGATGGGGAGTTCCGTGATATCGCTCATCCGATCAATTCCGCACGCGCGGGAAAATCCAGGAGGCGATCCTCGCTGAATATCACCGCCTCGGGAAGTTGGAAGAAGAACTTGAAGAAGCTGGCGCTTCGTAAACATATGAAAGGGAGCTTAGGTGAAATTCACCAAGCTCTCTATTTTTTTGAAAGCCGTATTGTTTCCTTGAAAAGTGCCACTGATTCATATATATTCAATTATGGATAAAAGGGTAATTGGAGGCCTTTCACATGAAACGATATGCGGTCATTTTGGCGGCCGGACAAGGGACGAGGATGAAATCGAAGCGGTATAAAGTGCTTCATCCCATTTGCGGCAAGCCAATGGTTCAGCACGTCATCGACCAAGTGTCAAAGCTTGGGGTGGAAAAAGCGATTGCGGTAGTGGGATTTGGAGCGGAACAAGTGAAAGAACAGCTCGGCTCCCAGTGTGAATATGCCCTGCAGGAGGAGCAACTCGGGACGGCGCATGCAGTCATGCAGGCGGCTCCGCATTTGCGCGGTCTTGAAGGAGTGACGATTGTCGTCTGTGGGGATACGCCGCTCATCACCGCTGAGACGATGGAGATGCTCATCGAGCATCATATGGCCGCCAAGGCGAAGGCGACCGTGTTGACGGCCATCGCTGATGATCCGTCCGGATATGGCCGCATTGTCCGCAACGAGGCTGGCCATGTCGAGAAAATTGTCGAACATAAAGATGCGAGCGAGCAAGAGCGGAACATCCGCGAGATTAACACAGGAACGTACTGTTTTGACAATGAGACACTGTTTCAAGCGCTTACAAAGGTGACGAATCAAAACGCTCAAGGCGAATATTATTTAACGGATGTGATTGAAATTATCAAAGCGGACGGCGGCGTTGTATCCGCCTATCAGGCGCCGTCGTTTGAAGAAACGATCGGTGTAAACGACCGCATCGCTCTCGCTGAAGCGGAGCGGATCATGCGTGCTCGCATTTGCCGTCAACATATGAAAAACGGAGTCACGATCATCGATCCGGCTTCCACTTATATTTCCGCCGAGGCGGTGATCGGGCGTGACACAGTCATTTACCCCGGCACGGTGATTGAAGGCGAGACAGTGATCGGTGAGGATTGCGTCATTGGGCCCAATTCGGAAATTAAAAATTGCTATATCGGCCATCGCACATCGATTCGCCATTCGGTCGCCCATGACAGCGAGATTGGTTCGGATGTGACGATCGGCCCGTTCGCCCATATTCGTCCGCTGTCAAAAATCGACGATGAGGTGCGGATCGGCAATTTCGTCGAGGTGAAAAAATCGACGTTTGGCAAAGGAAGCAAGGCGTCGCACTTGAGTTATATCGGCGATGCTGAAGTCGGCGCCGATGTCAATCTTGGCTGCGGGTCGATTACGGTCAACTACGACGGCGTGAATAAGCATATGACCAAAATCGAAGACGGGGCGTTTATCGGTTGCAACGTCAATTTGATCGCCCCTGTTACGGTCGGTCAAGGCGCTTACGTCGCCGCGGGATCGACGATTACAGACGACGTTCCCGGCCGCGCACTTGCCATTGCCCGCGCCCGGCAAGTCAATAAAGAACATTATGTTGATCGCCTGCCAGGCAAGAAAAAATCTTAGCGGAGGTCTATCATGTCTGACTGTCAGCATCAATTAAAATTGTTCGCTCTGAACTCGAACATGAAGTTGGCGAAGGAAATTGCAGAAGTCATGGGAATCGAGCTCGGCAAATGTTCCGTTTCCCGTTTCAGCGACGGGGAAATTCAAATCAACATTGAAGAAAGCATCCGCGGCGACGATGTGTTCGTCATTCAATCGACGAGCGTGCCGGTCAATGAGCATTTGATGGAGCTGCTTATCATGATCGACGCGTTAAAGCGCGCCTCGGCCCGCACGATCAATATCGTGATGCCGTATTACGGCTATGCCCGTCAAGACCGGAAAGCGCGTTCGCGCGAACCGATTACAGCGAAGCTGGTCGCCAACTTGCTCGAGACGGCCGGGGCGTCGCGCGTCATCACGCTTGATTTGCATGCCCCTCAAATTCAAGGATTTTTCGATATTCCAATCGATCATTTGATGGGTGTGCCCATTTTGGCGGATTATTTCAAAAGCAAACAATTGGAGGATATTGTCGTCGTCTCTCCGGACCATGGCGGTGTCACAAGGGCGCGCAAGCTCGCTGACCGTTTGAAAGCACCGATCGCCATTATTGATAAGCGCCGGCCGAAGCCGAACGTGGCGGAAGTGATGAACATTGTCGGGCAAGTGGCGGGGAAAACGGCTATTTTGATTGATGACATTATCGATACGGCCGGCACGATTACCCTTGCAGCCAACGCCCTCGCCGAGAATGGGGCGAAAGAAGTGTATGCATGTTGCACCCATCCGGTGCTGTCCGGTCCGGCGATTGAGCGCATCCAAAATTCCAGAATCAAGGAGCTTGTCGTCACCAATTCAATTGCCTTGCCAGAAGAGAAAAAAATTGATAAAATTGTAGAGCTGTCGGTGGCGCCGCTCATTGCCGAGGCCATTAGCCGCGTGTATGAAATGAAGTCTGTCAGCGTCCTGTTCGACTAACGCAGGAAAACATGTTTAGCCCTTCTTGTTTTAGGATAAAGTAGACAATAGATTCTAATTCAGGAAGGTGAGGAAACATGGCGATTGTGTTGGAAGCGAAGGAACGCGCAGACAAAAAACGTTCAACATTGCACCGCATTCGTTCACAAGGCGGCATTCCAGCGATTTTGTACGGCAAAAAAGTCGAAAACAAAATGATTTTCGTCAGCACTGCAGAGCTGGAGAAAGCGCTTCGTGAGGGCGGGCGCACAAGCTTGCTGACGCTGAAAGTCGGCGGTGAGGAACATTCCGTGTTGTTGCGCGAACTGCAGCGCGACCCGTTGCGCGGTCATCTTCTTCACGCTGATTTTCAAGCGGTTGACATGTCAACGGAGGTCGATATTGATGTGGAAGTCCGCTTGGTGGGTGAAGCGCCTGGCGTGAAAGACGGCGGTGTGCTGCAGCAAAACTTGCATGAGCTGTCGATCCGCGTCTTGCCGGCGAACATCCCGCCAGTGATTGAAGTGGACATTTCCGGCCTGCAAGTGGGCGATACCGTCACCGTGGGCGATGTGAAAACGGACGGCAAATTTGAAATCAATCATGAACCTTCCGAGGTGATCGCCACGATCTTGCCGCCGCAACAAGAGGAAGAAATCGATAGCGGCGAACAGCAAGAGGTAGGACAGCCTGACGCTGCGGAAGGAAGAGAAACGACGCCAGAAGAGTGACAGACGTAACCGTTTCGGTTACGTCTTTTGTAGTATCATGCAAAGAGAGGAGCGCGAGGATTGAAGCTGTTTGTCGGGCTCGGCAATCCGGGCAAGGAGTATGAGCAAACAAGGCACAATGTCGGCTTTTTCGTCATCGACGAACTGGCGAAGCGCTGGAATGTATCGTTAAAAACCGCTAAATTTCGCGGCTTGTTTGGAACGGCGTCCGTTTCTGGCGAAAAAGTAGCATTATGCAAGCCGTTGACATATATGAATTTATCAGGAGAATGTGTTCGCCCACTTATGGATTACTACGACATTGCCATCGATGATGTCATCGTCATTTACGATGACCTCGATCTCCCGCCAGGGAAAATCCGCCTTCGCTTAAAAGGGAGTTCCGGCGGCCATAACGGCGTCAAATCGCTCATTCACCACCTTGGCACCGAGCAGTTTAAGCGCATCCGCATCGGCATCGGCCGGCCGGCCGGCGGTCAGCCGGTCACGGACTACGTGCTAGGCCGATTTACAGAAGAGGAGAAACCGGCGGTGGACAAAGCGGTGCTGCGGGCGGCCGATGCGTGTGAACAGGCGGTGAAGGCGCCATTTATTCAAGTGATGAATGATTTTAACGAGTGAATATTTTCCTCTGAACTGGTGCACAATGTGAGTACGGGAGGCGGCCGAAGCGTCGGCTTTTCCTGCCTTGTGGACGGAACAGCAGGTGCCCAGTGAGGAGGTTGGCTTGAATGGCGCTACATTACTATTGCCGCCATTGCGGTGCAAAAGTCGGAACGATTGAGCAAATGCCGATATACAGCGAGAAACTGGGATTCCACCACTTAACGGAAGAGGAACGGCTCGAGATGATTTCGTATGAACCGAACGGTGACATTCATGTGAAAACGATTTGCGAAGACTGTCAAGAGGCGTTGGCGCGAAACCCGGAATGGCATCAATACGAAAAATTCATCCATTAAGGGCGGCTTTGGGCGACCAAAGCGTTTTTGCGTTTGCGAAAGAATAGTGAGACGGAAAGAAACTGGCGTTGAGAGGAGGGAGAATAGGGGTGCTTTCGTTGCATCGCTATTTAGCTGAAAACCAAGATGTCCGTACGATCATTGAAGGGCTCCATGTCCGTTTGAAGGAACAGCTTGTCGCCGGGCTGTCCGGATCGGCCCGGTCTGTTTTTATTTCCACGCTTTACAAGGAGACAGGCCGGCCGCTGTTAGTCGTGTCTCACAATTTGTTTCAGGCGCAAAAAATGTATGACGATCTCGTTTCGTTGCTCGGGCCGGAAGACGTGTTCCTTTATTCAGTGAACGAAGTGATCGCCGCTGAGATGGCGGTCGCCAGCCCGGAGCTGAAGGCACAGCGCTTAGAGATTATGAACCATTGGGTGCAAGGCGGAAAAGGAGTCGTCGTCTGCCCGGTCGCCGGCTTGCGGCGTTTGTTGCCGCCGCCGTCGCTTTGGAAGCAGTATTTGTTCACCTTCTCCGTTGGACAAGAGTTCGATGTAGAACGTTGTAAACAGAAGTTTGTGCAAATGGGGTACAAACGGGTCGGCACCGTTTCCGCCCCCGGAGAGTTCAGCGTCCGCGGCGGCATCATCGACATTTATCCATTGACCGCTGAGCTTCCGTACCGCATCGAGCTGTTTGATACGGAAATCGAATCGATTCGGACGTTCACTCCTGACGACCAACGTTCGCAAGGGCAAATCGAGCGCATCATGATCGGGCCGGCCGATGAAATCATTCTCGATGGTGAGACGCGGCGCCGAGGAATCGAGCGGATTGAAGCGGGACTTGCGTCGAGTTTGGAGACGATGAAAGATGAGGCCGCCAAACAGCGGATGTATGAACATATTCACGCTGAGCTTGAGCAATTGCGCGAGGGGCAGGAAATCGAGCAACAATATAAATATATGTCCCTTTTTTATGAAAAGGTTGCGAGTTTGCTAGATTACCTGCCAGAAGACGGCGTGCTGCTCATGGATGAAATGAGCCGGCTGCAAGAGGCGGCGGAACGGTTGGACCGCGAAGAGGCGGAATGGTATACGAGTTTGCTTGACGGCGGGAAAATGATTCATGGCGTGCCGCTTTCGCATTCGTTTTCTGAATTATTGCAAAAACATCGATTCCAGCGGGTATACTTATCGTTGTTTTTGCGCCATGTTCCGTATGCCCACCCACAAAACGTCGTCAATATTACGTGCAAACAGATGCAAAACTTCCATGGGCAAATGGCGCTTCTTCAATCCGAAGTCGAGCGATGGACAAAGGCAAACTATGCGGTCGTGTTTTTGGCGCCAAATGCAGAGCGGGTGAAAAAGCTGCAATCATTGCTTCAAGATTATGAGATTGACGCGCTGCCGCTCGCGCGCGATGCGGCTTTGCTGCATGGCAAATGCCAGCTCCTTGAAGGAGATTTAAATACCGGGTTTGAATTGCCGTTGCAAAAAATTGCCGTCATCACAGAAGAAGAGCTGTTCAAAAAACGGGTCAAACGCCCGGTGCGCCG
The DNA here is from genome assembly GCF_000422025.1 of Geobacillus sp. WSUCF1. Classification (NCBI taxonomy): domain Bacteria; kingdom Bacillati; phylum Bacillota; class Bacilli; order Caryophanales; family Anoxybacillaceae; genus Geobacillus; species Geobacillus sp. WSUCF1. Next base: position 15,995 of record NZ_ATCO01000023.1, read on the forward strand.
GCAAAAGCTGTCCAACGCCGAGCGGATCAAAAGCTACGCCGAATTGCAAGTCGGCGACTACGTCGTCCATGTCAACCATGGCATCGGGAAATATTTAGGCATCGAGACGTTAGAAATCAACGGGGTGCATAAAGACTATATTCATATCCAGTACCAAGGCGGCGATACGCTGTATGTTCCGGTCGACCAAATCGATCAAGTGCAAAAATACGTCGGCTCGGAAGGAAAAGAGCCAAAAATTTACAAACTCGGCGGTTCGGAATGGAAAAAGGTCAAAAGGAAAGTGGAATCATCCGTCCAGGATATTGCTGAAGATTTAATCAAGCTGTACGCCGAGCGTGAGGCAAGCAAAGGATATGCGTTTTCGCCGGACACCGAGATGCAGCGCGAATTTGAAGCGGCGTTTCCGTATCAAGAGACGGAAGATCAGCTTCGGTCGATTGAGGAAATTAAGCGTGATATGGAGAGCGACAAACCGATGGACCGCCTCCTTTGCGGCGATGTCGGCTACGGGAAGACGGAAGTGGCGTTGCGGGCGGCGTTTAAAGCCATTATGGACGGCAAACAAGTGGCCTTTCTTGTGCCGACGACGATCCTAGCCCAACAGCATTACGAAACGGTGCGCGAACGGTTTCAAGGGTTTCCGATCAAGGTTGGTCTGTTAAACCGATTTCGCACGAAAAAACAGCAAGCCGAGACAATCAAAGGGTTGAAGGACGGCACGATCGATATGGTCATCGGCACGCATCGGCTGCTGTCGAAAGACGTGAAGTTTAAAGATTTAGGCTTGCTCATTATCGACGAGGAGCAACGGTTTGGCGTGGCGCATAAAGAAAAAATCAAGCAGCTGAAGGCGAACATCGACGTGCTCACCTTAACGGCGACGCCGATTCCGCGTACGTTGCATATGTCGATGATCGGCGTGCGCGATTTGTCGATCATCGAGACGCCGCCTGAAAACCGATTCCCGGTGCAAACGTATGTCATGGAATATACGCCCGAACTCGTCAAAGAGACGATTGAACGTGAGCTCGCCCGCGACGGGCAGGTGTTTTTCCTTTACAACCATATTGAAGACATCGATTTGAAAGCGGAAGAAATCGCACAGCTTGTCCCGGAAGCGCGCGTCACTTACGTGCATGGCCGCATGTCGGAAACGGAGCTCGAATCGACCATTTTGGCGTTTTTGGAAGGGCAATACGATGTGCTGGTGACGACGACGATCATTGAAACGGGCATCGATATTCCGAATGTCAACACGCTCATCGTCTATGACGCCGACCGGATGGGATTGTCGCAGCTGTACCAGCTGCGCGGGCGCGTCGGCCGCTCCAACCGCGTCGCTTATGCGTATTTCACCTATCGGAAAGATAAAGTGCTCAATGAAGCGGCAGAAAAGCGGCTGCAAGCCATTAAAGAGTTTACCGAGCTCGGCTCTGGTTTTAAAATTGCCATGCGCGATTTGTCGATCCGCGGCGCGGGCAACATTCTCGGCGCCGAACAGCATGGCTTTATCGACTCGGTCGGATTCGATTTGTATTCGCAAATGTTGAAAGAAGCGATCGAGAAACGGCGCGGCATCAAGCGAGAAGACGAGCAGCCGGATGTCGTCATCGATGTCGAAGTCGACGCCTATATTCCGAGCACATACATTGCAGACGAATTGCAAAAGATCGAGATGTACAAGCGATTTAAGGCAGTGGAGACGCTCGAAGACATTGAGGAGCTGCGTGAGGAAATGGTCGACCGCTTCGGCGATTATCCAGATGAAGTTGCGTATTTGTTCCAAATTGCGGAGTTGAAGGTGTTGGCCAAGCAGCTTGGCGTCGAATCGATGAAGCAACATAAGCAGCAAATTGACATCTTGTTTACTGAACCGGCATCGAAAACGGTGGAAATCCAGCGTCTATCTGACATTGGACGCCGGCATGGCCGCTTATTCGGGTTTGGCATGGACGGAGCGAAGTTGAAAATTGTGCTCTATATCAAGGAAATGAAGCCGCACGAGTGGCTGATGATTTTAGAAGAGACGCTGCGGCGGCTGTCTGGGGTGGAAAAAGAGAAGTCGGTGACGGCATAATCAAGAAAAAGTTTTATGATGTTTATCGTTTCCTGCATGTGGCGATAATGAAGGATGGGCAATTTTATCTAAAATGGCCAAAATCACTTTCATCACGTATAGAACGTGGATTGTGAAGGATACTAATGACAACAATGGTGAATTCCCCATTGCAAGGGTTCATCGGAGTATCCTTCAAATCCTAGATGAAAGTGAGGGTATACAAGGCATGAAAGCAACCGGTATTGTTCGTCGCATTGATGATTTAGGGAGAGTTGTTATTCCGAAGGAAATTCGCAGAACGTTGCGCATTCGCGAAGGAGATCCGCTCGAAATATTTGTTGACCGCGATGGAGAAGTCATTTTGAAAAAATATTCGCCGATCAGTGAATTAGGCGACTTTGCCAAAGAGTACGCCGAAGCGCTGTTTGACAGCCTCGGCCAGCCTGTGCTCATTTGCGACCGCGATGTATACATCGCTGTCGCCGGCGTTTCGAAAAAAGAGTATATGAACAAAAGCGTCAGCCCGTTGGTGGAAAAAGCCATGGAAGACCGCAATTCCATCCTCCATACGGAGGAAGGGGAAGTCGAGCTCGTTGACGGGATGACGGAAACGTTGAAATCGTATACGATCGGCCCGATTGTCGCCAACGGCGATCCGATCGGAGCCGTCATCATTTTATCGCGGGAGAAAACGCTTGGTGAAGTGGAGCATAAAGCAGTAGAAACAGCCGCCAGCTTTTTGGCTCGACAAATGGAACAATAGGCGAAACAACAAGGCAGCTTCACAGGCTGCCTTTTTTTCCGCCCGGCAAATGGGGGCGAGATGCCTTGAATCCCGGAATCGCTTCCACATCCTGCTTTTTTCGTCCGCCTGGCTTGCGGAACAGCGCATGAAGCCGTGCGAGTTGACCATCACCTTTGTCCAACAGGCGGAAGTTGCGCTATAATATCGAGCGTAGCCATCATGGCGCTTGGCGGCTTCTATTGCCCTCCGGCGTCTAGGTTTGAGTGGGTTGTCTATGCGAGGGGAGAAACTGGATGGGAAACGTATGGAAAGGGGCGGCGATCTTAACGGCCGCCGCTTTGGCCGCAAAACTATTAAGCGCTTTGTACCGTGTTCCGTATCAAAATATGGTCGGGGACATTGGTTTTTATATTTACCAACAAGTATACCCGATTTATGGCATCGTCGTCGCACTCTCGCTGACCGGCTACCCGGTTGCCGTCTCGAAGCTTGTCGCCGAGCGGTTGGCGGGACAGGATGAAGCGGGCGCTGCCGCTAGTGTGCGCGTCGCCTTGTTGGTGTTAAGCGTCCTTGGCGTCATCCTGTTTGCTTCGCTGTATCTAGGGGCGGGGGTGATTGCCTCGGCGATGGGCGATGGACGGCTTACGCCGCTCGTGCGCTTGCTTTCATTTTCGTTTTTGCTGTTTCCGCCCATCGCGTTGTTGCGTGGCTATTTCCAAGGGCGGCATGATATGACGCCGACGGCGGCGTCCCAAGTTGGCGAGCAATTCGTGCGGGTGGCGGCGATTTTAGGGCTGTCGTATGGAGCGGTGCAGCGCGGCGCCGACGTCTATGCTTGCGGCATGGCAGCGGTCGCAGGGACGCTAATAGGCATGGCGGCGGCGCTTTTCATTTTGCTTTTCTTCCTGTCCCGGCGTCGGCGCCTAAAAACGTCGGGCCGCACGCCGCCAGCTTGGGATCGACAGGTGGGCCGGCGTTTATTGACGGCGGGGACGGTCATTTGCTTGACGAATATGGCGTTGACGCTGATTCCACTCGTCGATTCATTTTTATTCGTTCCGCTTCTACAGGAAGCGGGGGCAAGGCTCGATGAGGTGCAGCGGCTAAAAGGAGTGTACGACCGCGGTCAGCCGCTCATTCAGCTCGGCACGGTCGTCGGCACGTCGTTTTCATTGGCGCTTGTTCCACTTCTTTCCGGAGCGCGCCGCCAAGGTGCCGTTTTCGCCTATGGAGCGCTGTCCATCCGGCTTGCCGTTGTCATTGGGCTTGGTGCTTCGTTAGGGCTCATTTGCCTCATTCGACCGATCAATGCGATGTTGTTCGAGAATGACTACGGTTCGTCGGTTCTCGCCGTCTTGTCCTCCTCTGTCTTTTTTACTACGATCGCGTTGACCGCCTCTGCATTATTGCAAGGAATGGGGAGGGAATGGACGGCCGCTGCCGGCGTGGCGTTGGCAGTGGCGGGGAAGGCCGCGCTTATGCATTGGCTTGCTCCGCGGTTTGGAGCGCTTGGCGCCGCCGCGGCGACGACGGGTGCTTATGCGCTCATGGCAGGCTTTTTATGCGCCTTTTTGCCGCGTGAATATCGGACGGCGGGCCGGAAATACATGTACCCAACCGTGAAAGCGGCCGCTATGATGGCCGTCGTCTTGCATGGGTATAGGTGGCTGATGGACAGCTCGAGCGAGGGGCGGCTATGGGCGGCTGCCGAGGCGCTTGGCGGCGTTGCCATCGGTGCTGTCGTTTACCTTGCGTGTATTGTGAAAGGACATGTTTTTTCTGAACAGGAGTTGGCAGCTTTCCCATTGGCTAATAAATTCCGTCTACGATTAGGAGGCAGGTGATCGGCGATGAATACGATTTATGTGTTCGGCCTCGGCGCCGGAGATGTAAAACAGCTGCCGATCGGTGTGTACCGAAAGCTAAAGCGGGCGCATCCGCTCTTTTTGCGGACGAAAGAACACCCGGTGGTCAAATGGCTTACGGAGGAAGGGATTGCGTTTACGTCATTTGATGAAGTGTATGAAAAACACGAGCAGTTTGCTGATGTGTACGCTGACATCGTCGATCAATTGACGGAACAGGCGAAGCGCGGCGATGTGTTTTACGCTGTTCCCGGCCATCCGCTTGTTGCCGAGCGGACGGTGCAGCTTCTTTTCGAAGCTGAGCGGCGCGGCGTCTGCCGAATCGTGATCGAAGGTGGTCAAAGCTTTTTGGATGCGCTGTTTACGGCGGTGCGCATCGATCCAATTGAAGGGTTTCAATTGCTTGATGCGACGACTTTTCGAGGAGAAGAATGGTCGCCTTCACTGCATGCTGTTTTTTGTCAAGTGTACGATTCGTTTGTGGCCTCGAACGTGAAGCTTTCTTTGATGGAGCAGCTTCCCGACGATTACCCGATCTACATTGTCACCGCGGCAGGCACGAAGGACGAGCAAGTAAAGCGCGTGCCGCTTTATGAGTTGGACCGCGAGACGGAGCTTGACAACTTGACAAGCGTCTACGTGCCGCCGGTGAAGGACGAGCCGTTGCTTTACCACCGGTTTGAGACGCTGCGCCGCGTCATCGCCACGCTGAGAGGGCCGAACGGCTGTCCATGGGATCGGAAGCAGACGCATGCGTCGCTGAAGCGCTATTTGCTTGAGGAGGCGTATGAGCTGCTCGAGGCGATTGACGAGGGTGACGATGATCATATGGTCGAGGAGCTCGGCGACGTATTGCTGCAAGTGATGCTCCATGCGCAAATCGGCGCCGACCGAGGGTTGTTTTCGATCGACGACGTCATCCGCACGCTGACGGCGAAAATGATCCGACGCCACCCGCATGTGTTTGGCGATGTCACGGCCGAGACGGCCGAACAAGTCGTTGCCAACTGGGAGAAGATCAAGGAGAAAGAAAAAGGGGGCGGGCTTTCGGAATCGATTCTTGCCGACATTCCGAAAAGTCTGCCGGGGACGATGCGGGCGTACGAGCTGCAGAAACGAGCGGCGAAAGTCGGGTTTGACTGGGATGATGCCGCGCCGATATGGCAAAAAGTCGAAGAAGAAATGGCCGAGTTTCGAGCCGAAACGTCCGGCGGCCGTCGCGATCGGCTTGTCGGCGAGTTTGGCGATCTATTGTTCGCGCTCATCAACCTTGCCCGTTATTACGGGATTCAACCAGAAGAAGCGTTGCAAATGGCCAATGACAAATTTGCCCGCCGTTTCGCTTATATCGAGGAACAAGTGCGAAAAAGCGGCCGATCGATCACCTCGTTTTCGCTTGCCGAACTCGATCGTTTTTGGGAAGAAGCCAAAGAAAACGAACGGTAAGGGGGATCATGCAATGCGCCTTGATAAATTTTTAAAAGTGTCCCGCCTCATCAAACGCCGCACGTTGGCGAAGGAAATCGCCGATCAAGGGAGAGTGTGGATCAACGGCCATGTCGCCAAAGCGAGCTCTGATGTGAAAGTCGGCGATGAATTGACGATTCAATTTGGGCAAAAGCGGGTAACGGTAAAAGTGACGGATCTAAAAGAAACAACGAAAAAAGAGGAGGCAACCGGGCTGTACGAATTGATCCGCGAAGAACGGACCACCCCGGCGCCGGAACAAGACGACGTCTAATTTGTCCTGCAGGCTTGTTCTAAACCATCCCCCGCTGACATACATATGGTACAAACAACGGATGAGAAAAGGCGGTTGGCCTTGCCGGCTTTCTATACTAAATGGAAATGCGGGGGATGAACATGAGTCGACACGATGAATTTGGCGGAAGCACGAACAAAGGTCCGGTCCAGGAACATGATGTGATCATGCGCGGCCGGCGCCTTCTTGACATCACCGGGGTGAAACAAGTCGAGAGCTTTGACAACGAGGAGTTTTTGCTTGAGACGGTCATGGGCTTTTTGGCCATCCGCGGGCAAAACTTGCAGATGAAAAACTTAGATGTCGACAAAGGCGTTGTTTCGATTAAAGGGCGCATTTTCGACCTCGTTTATTTAGATGACCATCAGGAGAAGGCTAAAGGATTCTTTAGCAAGTTGTTCAAATGAATGTCAGCATACAGCTGTACACCATGCTGGCGATGATTGGCATGGGCGGCTGGCTTGGCCTGGCGTGGGATACGTACAGTCGGATGTTGAAACGGCATGAGCGGGCGCACTGGCTCGTCTTTGTGAATGACGTGCTGTTTTGGGCGGTGCAGGCGCTCATCGTGTTTTATGTGCTTCTTTTCGTCAATGAAGGCGAGCTTCGCTTTTATTTGTTTCTCGCGCTTTTATGCGGATATGCCGCTTATCAAAGCTTGCTCCGCTCCTTTTATGTTCGGGTGCTCGAGTGGTTCATTGGGCTTGCGGTAAGACTCGGACAGACGCTCGTTCAGCTGTTCCGCCTCATGGTCATGCGCCCGCTCATCCTCCTTGGGCAAATGGCGCTGGCACTTCTATTGTTCGCTTGGCGGCTTTTGTTGTGGATCGTTCGGTTTGTGCTGCTGGCTGTTTGGAAGATGATCCGCCTTTTGCTTGCTCCGCTGCGTTGGACGGGCATCATGATTTGGCGGCGGGTGCCGCCGCAAAGACGAGCCGGGGTGGAAAAATTTTTTCGACGTTTAAAAGGATTTGCTGGACAAATCAAGAATACAAAAGAGAAAATAAGCATGTGGTTTGCGAAATGGCGCGAGTAAAAGAGGTGTAAACGCGATGAACGTGCCCCGGAGAACGAATGTGACGAAGCTGTCGTCGACGTACATAGCTGAGCATGAGGAGAAAAAGCAGAAGGCGGCGAGAAGACGGCGGGCTGTCGCTGTCCGTTTGGTTGTCTGGTCGTTGTTGTTTGCGATGTTCGCCTCCGCTCTTGTCTACACCTTGCACTCGCAAGCGAAGGCGATCGATGCAAAAACGGCGGAACAGCAAAAGCTGAAAGAGCAGCTTGCGGAGCTTAAACGGAAGGAAAAGCAACTGAAAGAGGAAATGAAAAAGTTGCATGATGATGACTATATCGCCGAGCTGGCGCGGAAAAAATATTACTTATCGAAAGATGGAGAAATTATTTTCGTCTTGCCGGAAAAATAATTTTGCCTGCGAATGCCCGTTTTCTATGGGCATTCGTCATATTGACACGCATTTTTTTCATTCGCTATAATAAAAAAAAACACCATCTTTAAAGCGTTTTAAGGAGGAGCACTTTTTTTTATGTCGATTGAAGTAGGCAGCAAGTTACAAGGCAAGGTCACGGGCATTACGAAATTTGGGGCGTTTGTGGAGCTGCCGGAGGGGGTCACAGGACTCGTTCACATTAGCGAGGTAGCCGATAACTATGTCAAAGACATCAACGATCATCTGAAAGTCGGCGATATGGTGTATGTCAAAGTCATCAACGTCGGTCAAGATGGAAAAATTGGCCTGTCCATTCGCAAAGCAAAAGACACGCCTTCTTCGCAGCGGCCGCGCCATCGGACAAACGACCGCTCCGCGGCGGACAGCTTAGAACAAAAAATCAGCCGATTCTTAAAAGAGAGTGAAGACCGATTGGCATCGTTGCGCCGTCATACGGAGTCGAAGCGGGGAGGTCGTGGAGCGAGACGAGGGTAACTTGCTGCTGAAAGATTGTTTGAAGGATGACAAATTAGGAAACAAGCATCCGTCGCTATGGATGCTTTTTTGTTTCTGTATGGAATAAGAGGATATATTTCCCCTCTGCATTTTCCGCCTATATGTATTGACAATCGTCATCTCCTCCGTTATGATATAAACTGTTGTCACACGGCGGTGTAGCTCAGCTGGCTAGAGCGTACGGTTCATACCCGTGAGGTCGGGGGTTCGATCCCCTCCACCGCCACCAACAATCAAACATGGCCCGTTGGTCAAGTGGTTAAGACACCGCCCTTTCACGGCGGTAACACGGGTTCGAATCCCGTACGGGTCATCGCAAACGAGCATGCGCCATCAAGCGACATGCTCGTTTTTCTTTTTTGTCTCTTTCTGTCGGAACAAGCCTGTTGACCGCGTTTTGCCGTGGAAAACGTCGAACGATTTTTTATTTTTCTCTGTGGTTTTGACAAATTTCTGACAATTCAAGCTATATAATAGGGGGTAATAGAAAGGTAAAGGAGAGGATCGGGAATGGAAAGAGTAGAAAGAGGGACGGTGCGCCGCAGCATTTCGGAAGTGCCGATTCATGACACGCAAGCAACGGTGTCGCGCTGGATGCGCCATGTGAAGCTGCGCCTTGGTCATCTGTTCATCCATCAAGGCTTTTTGCTTCTTCTTGTCGGCTTTTTGCTTGGACGAGCGTTGATTTTATCGAAGCTGACCCCGTTCGCTTTGCCATTTTTCGTTTCGGTCTATATGCTGCGCCGCGACAAGGCCGCTTTTGCGTTGATCTCGCTGTTGGCCGGTGCTTTGACGCTGTCGCTTGATGTGGCGCTGTTTGTCGGCATTTCCATTTTTGGTTTTCTCTTTATTTACGGATGGGTGCGGAGGGTGATCAGTGAGTCACTGAAAATCGTTCCATTTGTTGTGTTTGTGCTGTCTCTTTCCGCCAAATGGCTGATCTCCTATTATTGGCTCGGAGAGCGATCGGTCTACGGCGCCGCCATGGCGGTCGTCGAAGCCGGGCTGTCGCTTGTATTGACCTTGATTTTTATGCAAAGCATCCCGTTGTTGACAGTGCAGAAGCATAAACATGCGTTGCGAGCGGAAGAGATCATTTCGTTGATCATTTTGCTCGCCTCGATGTTGACCGGGATGATCGGTTGGGCTGTGTACGGTTTGTCGCTTGAGCATGTGATGTCGCGCTACCTCGTTTTGTTGTTCGCGTTTGTCGCCGGGGCGGCGACCGGCTCCACCGTCGGCGTTGTCACCGGGCTTGTACTGAGCTTGGCAAATGTCGGCAACTTGTCGGAAATGAGTTTGCTTGCTTTCGCCGGGCTGCTTGGCGGGTTGCTGAGGGAAGGGAAAAAACTTGGGGTGGCGTTCGGCCTCCTCGTCGCGACGCTGTTGCTTGGTTTATACGGCGAAGGGAAGAGTGAGCTTGTGCCGACGTTGCTTGAATCCGGCATCGCAATTATGCTGTTTTTTGGTACATCCCGTTCACTGACGGAGAAAATCGCCAAATACATTCCCGGCACGGCAGAATATATCAATGAGCAACAACAATACGTCCGGAAAATCCGCGATATGACGGTGCAACGCGTCTCGCAGTTTTCCAACGTCTTTCAGGCGCTGGCGGAAAGCTTTTCGCCCGAACCGCTTCCGGATGCCAATGAATACAGCGACCGTGAAGTCGACTATTTTTTGAGCGACATCACGGAAAAAACGTGCCAAACGTGCTTTAAGAAGACGCAATGCTGGGCGGACAACTTTCGTACAACCTATGCGTACATGAAGCAAATGATGGGCGAGGCGGACGAAAAAACATTGTCGCAAAACCATCAGTTGCTGCGCGAGTGGGAGCGGTATTGCGTCAAGGCCGGCAAAGTCGTCGACGCGATTGAAAAAGAGATGGTTGCTTATCAAGCAAACCGCAAGCTCAAACGGCAAATCCACGAAAGCCGGAAGCTTGTCGCTGAACAGCTGTTGGGCGTTTCGCAAGTGATGGACGATTTCGCCAAAGAAATGCAGAAAGAACAGGAAAACCATTATTTGCAGGAAGAACAAATTTACCATGCGCTGCAAGAGTTTGGCATCGAAGTGGGCCATGTCGACATTTACAGTTTGGAAAAAGGAAATATCGATATTGAAATGAGCATTCCTTACTGCGAAGGGCGGGGTGAGTGCGAAAAACTGATCGCGCCGATGCTGTCAGATATTTTAGGAGAGACGATCGTCGTCAAGCGCGAAGAGTGCGCCGCCTACCCGAACGGCTACTGCCGCGTCGCCTTCGGCTCGACGAAAGCGTTCGTCGTCGAAACGGGCGTCGCGTTTGCCGCCAAAGGAGGGGGGTTCATTTCTGGCGACAGTTATGCAACGATTGAACTTGCTACCGGCAAGTACGCCGTTGCCATCAGCGATGGCATGGGCAATGGGGAGCGGGCGCATGACGAAAGCCGCGAGACGCTGCGCCTGTTGCAAAAGATTTTGCAGACGGGAATGGACGAGTCGATTGCCATCAAATCGATCAATTCGATTTTGGCATTGCGGACGACAGAAGACATGTATGCGACGCTCGATTTGGCCATCATCGACTTGCAAAACGCGGTGACGAAGTTTTTGAAAATCGGATCGACGCCAAGCTTTATTAAGCGCGGTGACAAGGTGATGAAAGTGGAAGCGAGCAACTTGCCGATGGGCATCATTAAAGAAGTGGAATTTGACGTTGTCACCGAGCAGCTGAAATCGGGCGACTTGCTCATTATGATGAGCGATGGTGTGTTTGAAGGGCCGATGAACGTCGAAAACCATGATGTTTGGATGAAGCGGAAAATTCAAGAATTAAAGACGAACGACCCGCAGGAAGTCGCCGATTTGATCATGGAAGAAGTGATTCGCCAATGCGGCGGCGAGATTGAAGACGATATGACCGTCGTTGTCGCCAAAGTTCGGCACAATACGCCGAAATGGGCGACGATTCCGGCATACATGTATATGAAAAAGGCGCAATAGCTAGCGTATAAAAACGTTCCCCTGCGGCGATGATGGTAATACATTCGCCAAGGAGGGGAACGAACGTGCGAAAGGGAACGTTGCGGCAAATTTTGCTCATTACCGATGGCTGCTCCAACCATGGTGAGGACCCAGCCGCCATGGCGGCGCTAGCCCGTGAGCAAGGCATTACGGTGAACGTGATCGGCATCTTGGATCAAGGTGCGATGGATGAAAACGGACGGCGGGAAATTGAAGCGATCGCCGCGGCTGGCGGCGGGATGAGCCAAGTCGTGTACGCGAAACAGCTGTCGCAAACCGTGCAAATGGTGACGCGCCAAGCGATGACTCAGACGTTGCAAGGGCTCGTCAATCGCGAGTTGAAACAAATCTTTGGTTCTGACGTTTCGCTTGAGGACTTGCCGCCGGACAAGCGCGGCCAAGTGATGGAAGTCGTCGATGAACTCGGGGAAACGGTTGCCCTTGATGTGCTCATTTTGATCGATACGAGCGGGAGCATGAAAACAAAACTGCCGACCGTCAAAGAGGCGCTCATCGATTTATCGCTCAGCTTAAATGCGCGCATGGGCGAAAACCGCTTTTCGGTGTTCATCTTCCCGGGAAAACGGGCGCACGCCGAAAAAATGATCGACTGGACGCCAAGGATTGAAGAGTTGTCCACCATCTTTCCGAAATTGGCGTCGGGCGGGCTGACGCCGACCGGACCGGCGCTGCGTGAGGCAATCGCCTATTTTGAGCGTAAACGGTCGTTAAGGAGCTGGATCGGCGATGGCGATGAGCCATACATCGAAGAATCGTCTTTGTAATTTGCCGCCTGGTACGGTCATCACTGGGAAATGGCATGGCCGTTCCTACCGGCTGCTGCGGCGGCTTGGCAGCGGGGCGAACGGCGTCGTCTATTTGGCGGAGAACGGCCGGACTCGCGTCGCCGTCAAGTTGAGCGATGACTATGCGTCATTGGCATCGGAAATGAATATATTGCGCCGTTTTGCTAAGGTCCAGGGAGCCGCCCTCGGGCCTTCTTTGCTGGAAGCCGATGACTGGCAAAGCCCGTTTGCGCGGGAGACGATCCCGTTTTATGTGATGGAGTATATTGAAGGGGAGAATTTCGCTGCTTTCATCCGCCGCCGTGGAAAAGAATGGGCGCCCGTGCTCATGATGCAGCTGTTGTCGGTGCTTGATCGGCTTCATCAAGAAGGATGGGTATTTGGGGATTTAAAGCCGGATAATTTGATCGTTACCGGGTCGCCGCCGTCGGTTCGGTTGCTTGATGTGGGCGGGACGACGCTGCAAGGAAGGGCGGTAAAAGAGTTTACTGAGCTGTATGACCGCGGCTATTGGGGGCTTGGATCGCGCAAAGCGGAGCCATCTTACGACTTGTTTGCGGCGGCGATGGTGATGATTTCTTCTTGCTGCCCGGGGCCGATTGAGAAAAAGGGTGACGGTCGGGCGCAGCTGTTGTCCATCATCGAAACGGACCGCTTTTTAACCCGATACAAGGAGGTGCTGCAAAAGGCGCTTGACGGCCGATATCGAAAGGCGGCCGATATGCGTCGCGACTTATTGGCCGCCTCTTCCCGCCATACATCGGCGGAAAACGAAAGAAAGGCAGTGCCAAGCCGTCGGTCGGGGCGGCAGGTGAAACGGCGCCGCCAAGCGAGAGGGATTGTCGAAACGGTGGTCATCGCCGCCGCATTGCTGGGCGCCTATGCCTTTTATATATATTGGCAGCTGGCGATGTAATTGTTTTGAGAAAACAGGGCGGACGTGTTACGATGAAGCTGAACGAAACGCAAAGAGGTTGGCTCGGATGATCGACAAAGTGCGCGCCTTTATCCACAGGCATCAACTGCTTTCAGAAGGAGCGGCCGTCATCGTTGGCGTCTCCGGAGGCCCGGATTCGCTTGCGTTGCTGCACGTTTTTTTTGTCGCTGCGCGACGAATGGAAGCTTCAGGTCATAGCGGCCCATGTTGACCATATGTTTCGTGGGCGGGAGTCAGAAGAAGAGATGGAGTTTGTGAAACGTTTTTGCGTGGAGCGCCGTATTTTATGTGAGACTGCGCAAATCGACGTCCCGGCCTTTCAGCGCAGCGCAGGTCTCGGCGCCCAAGAGGCGGCGCGGATCTGCCGCTACCGCTTTTTTGCCGAACTAATGGAAAAGCATCAAGCGGGGTACGTCGCCGTAGGCCATCATGGCGACGATCAAGTCGAGACGATTTTAATGCGGCTTGTGCGCGGCAGCACAAGCAAAGGATACGCTGGTATCCCCGTCAAACGGCCGTTTCACGGCGGCTATCTCATCCGTCCGTTTTTGGCTGTCAGCCGGGCGGAGATTGAAGCGTATTGCCGGCAGATGGAGCTGTCTCCACGCCGCGATCCGAGCAATGAAAAAGACGATTATACGCGCAACCGGTTCCGCCATCATATTGTCCCGTTGCTGCGGCAGGAAAATCCGCGCCTGCACGAGCGGTTTCAGCAATACAGCGAAATGATGGCGGAAGATGAGCAATTTTTGGAGGAATTAGCCGCGGACGCGCTGAATAAAGTAATGGAAAAACAACATCGCGATGCGGCGCTTTCCATCGGACCATTTTTGGCGCTGCCGCGACCGCTGCAGCGCCGGGTGCTGCAGCTGTTGCTTCTCCGTCTTTATGACGGCGTTCCGCCGACATTGACTTCCGTACATATCGGCCATATACTGATGCTTTGTGAGCGCGGCCGCCCTTCCGGAATGATCGATTTGCCAAAAGGGCTCAAAGTGATTCGCTCGTACGACCGCTGTTTGTTTACGTTTGACGCAGAAAGCGGCGAGAAAGGCTATTGGTTTGAACTGCCGGTTCCGGCGCTATTGCCCCTCCCAAACGGCTATGCAATCATCAGTGAATTTGGGGAACACTATCCAAGAAAGCAGGCCGGGAATGATTGGTTCGTCGTGGATCCTGCTTCCGTCTCCTTGCCGCTTCGCGTGCGGACGCGTCGGCGCGGCGACCGGATGGTGCTCAAGGGGACGGGAGGCACAAAAAAATTGAAAGAAATTTTCATTGAAGCAAAAATTCCGCGGATGGAAAGGGATCGCTGGCCGATTGTCGAAGATGCCGACGGTCGCATCCTTTGGGTGCCTGGCTTGAAAAAATCGGCTTTCGAAGCGCAAAACCTTGGGCAAGCTCGCTATATTTTGCTGCAATATCAGGCGATGAACAGCTAGGAGGAAAAAAGATGGGGATGAAAGACGATATTCAAAAAGTGTTGATCACGGAAGAGGAAATTCAGGCAAAAGTCAAAGAACTCGGCGGTTTGTTAACGAAAGAATATGAAGGCCGTTTTCCGCTCGCTGTCGGCGTTCTCAAAGGGGCGATGCCGTTTATGGCCGACTTGCTCAAACATATTGATACATATTTAGAAATGGATTTTATGGACGTATCAAGCTATGGCAATGCGACCGTTTCATCCGGCGAAGTGAAAATCGTCAAAGACTTGAACACATCCGTCGAAGGACGGGATATTTTGATCATTGAGGATATTATTGACAGCGGGCTGACGCTCAGCTATTTGGTCGACTTGTTTCGCTACCGGAAGGCGAATTCGATCAAAATCGTCACGCTTCTTGACAAGCCGTCTGGACGGAAGGCGGACATTCAAGCCGATTACACCGGATTTACCGTCCCCGATGAATTCGTCGTCGGCTATGGGCTCGATTACGCGGAAAAATACCGCAACCTCCCGTTTATCGGCGTCTTAAAGCCGGAAGTGTACCAAAAGTAGAACGGTTGCTGGGCGACGGCCGAATTGTTTGTATTGAAACAAATTTCTATGATAGTATTGAGTATAGTGTGTTTCATATGGGAGGAGGCAAGAAATGAACCGGATTTTCCGCAATACCATCTTTTATTTGCTGATTTTCCTCGTCGTGATCGGCGTCGTCAGCTTTTTTAACGGCACGAACCAGCGAACGGAGCCGATGACGTACGATGCGTTCATCACTCATCTGGAAAACGGGGATGTCAAGTCGTTTTCCATTAAGCCGGAACGCGGCGTATATGAAATCAAAGGCCAGTTGAAAACATATAGCGAAGGGCAGTACTTTTCCACCTACGTCATGAACAGTGACAAAGTGCTTGACCGCATCGATGCGGCGGCGGCGCGGACGCGGGTGGAAGTCGTGCCAGCGGACGAAACGAGCGGATGGGTGACGTTTTTCACTTCCATCATCCCATTTGTGATTATTTTTATTTTGTTCTTCTTCATTTTGAACCAGGCACAGGGCGGCGGCAGCCGGGTGATGAATTTCGGCAAAAGCCGGGCGCGGCTGTATACGGATGACAAGCGGAAAGTCCGCTTCCGCGATGTGGCTGGGGCAGATGAGGAAAAGGAAGAGTTGGTGGAAATCGTCGAGTTTTTAAAAGATCCGCGCAAGTTTGCGGAACTTGGCGCCCGCATTCCGAAAGGGGTATTGCTCGTTGGGCCGCCCGGAACCGGGAAAACGCTGTTGGCGCGCGCGGTTGCCGGAGAAGCGGGCGTGCCGTTTTTCTCGATCAGCGGGTCGGATTTCGTGGAAATGTTCGTCGGGGTCGGGGCATCGCGGGTGCGCGACTTGTTTGAAACGGCGAAAAAAAAATGCCCCGTGCATCATCTTCATTGATGAGATCGACGCCGTCGGCCGCCAGCGCGGCGCCGGCCTTGGCGGCGGCCATGACGAGCGTGAGCAGACGCTCAACCAACTGCTTGTCGAAATGGACGGCTTTAACGGCAACGAAGGGATCATTATTATCGCGGCCACCAACCGGCCGGACATTTTAGACCCGGCGCTGTTGCGCCCGGGGCGCTTCGACCGGCAGATTACCGTCGACCGCCCGGACGTCAAAGGGCGCGAAGCGGTGCTGCGCGTGCATGCCCGCAACAAGCCGCTCGATGAATCGGTTGACTTGAAGACGATCGCGATGCGGACGCCTGGATTTTCCGGCGCCGACTTGGAAAACTTGCTGAATGAGGCGGCGCTCGTTGCAGCGCGCCGCAACAAAAAGAAAATTGATATGAGCGACATCGACGAGGCGACGGACCGGGTGATTGCCGGACCGGCGAAAAAAAGCCGCGTCATTTCGGAAAAAGAACGGCGCATCGTCGCGTTTCACGAAGCTGGGCATACGGTCATCGGCATGGTGCTCGCCGATGCGGAAATGGTGCATAAAGTGACGATTGTGCCGCGCGGCCAAGCCGGAGGCTATGCGGTCATGCTGCCGAAAGAAGACCGCTACTTTATGACGAAAGCCGAACTGATGGATAAAATCACCGGACTGCTCGGCGGGCGCGTTGCCGAGGAAATCGTGTTCAATGAAGTGAGTACAGGGGCCCATAACGATTTTCAGCGGGCGACAAACATCGCGCGCCGGATGGTGACGGAGTTTGGCATGAGCGAAAAGCTTGGTCCGCTTCAATTCGGCCAACCGAGCGGGCAAGTGTTTTTAGGACGTGACTTACACAACGAGCAAAACTACAGCGACAAAATCGCCTATGAAATTGACTTAGAGATTCAGCGCATCATTAAAGAGTGCTATGAAAAAGCGAAACAAATTTTGACCCAACATCGGGACAAATTGGATTTGATCGCCAACACGCTGTTAGAAGTCGAGACGCTCGATGCGGAGCAAATTAAACATTTGTTCGAACATGGCACGCTGCCCAAAGACCGGAACGGGCGCGAGGAGTCCGGCAAAAGCGACGGCGATGTGAAAATCAACATCCAAAAGAAAGAGGAGTAATCGATGTCTCTGTTCGGAGGCATCTTTTTTTTTGCCGGCGGCCCAGGGAAAGAAGGACAGTTTTTTTCCCGTAAGTATGATATGATAAAGAATGGGAATTTATCGAGGAAAAGCGAGGAATGAAGCGATGATTTTTGTATTGGACGTCGGCAATACAAACACGGTGTTAGGGGTGTATGACGGGGACGAACTGAAACATCATTGGCGCATTGAAACAAGCCGCTCGAAAACGGAAGACGAATACGGCATGATGATCAAAGCGCTCTTGAACCATGTCGGCTTGCAGTTTTCCGACATTCGAGGCATCATCATTTCCTCGGTCGTGCCGCCGATTATGTTTGCTCTTGAACGCATGTGTCTAAAATATTTCCATATCAAACCGCTCATCGTCGGTCCGGGCATTAAAACCGGGCTCGACATCAAATATGACAATCCGCGTGAGGTGGGCGCCGACCGGATTGTCAACGCGGTCGCCGGCATCCATTTGTACGGCAGTCCGCTGATTATCGTCGATTTTGGCACGGCGACGACGTATTGTTATATTAATGAACATAAACAATATATGGGAGGGGCCATTGCCCCGGGAATTATGATCTCGACAGAGGCTCTGTTTGCGCGGGCGGCGAAATTGCCGCGCATTGAAATCGCCCGCCCGGATGATATCATCGGCAAAAATACGGTCAGCGCCATGCAAGCCGGTATTTTATACGGTTATGTCGGACAAGTGGAAGGCATCGTGTCGCGAATGAAGGCGAAAAGCAAAATCCCGCCGAAGGTGATTGCTACTGGCGGTTTGGCTCCGCTCATTGCCAGCGAATCGGACATCATCGATGTCGTTGATCCGTTTTTGACGCTGACTGGCTTAAAATTGTTGTACGAGAAAAACACCGAGAAAAAAGGATGAAAGGCTTGATGAAGATGGGAGACTACTTAGTCAAAGCACTCGCTTACAATGGACAAGTGAGAGCGTATGCCGCAAGAACGACGGAAACGGT
Organism: Geobacillus sp. WSUCF1; assembly: GCF_000422025.1. Lineage (NCBI taxonomy): Bacteria > Bacillati > Bacillota > Bacilli > Caryophanales > Anoxybacillaceae > Geobacillus > Geobacillus sp. WSUCF1. The sequence continues at coordinate 34,136 of NZ_ATCO01000023.1, forward strand.
CGCCGAGGCGCAACGCCGCCACCAAACATGGCCGACCGCCTCAGCGGCCCTTGGTCGAGCGTTGACCGCTGGTGTTATGATGGGAGCGATGCTGAAAGGCGAGGAAACGTTGACGATTAAAATTGACGGCGGCGGCCCGATCGGCGTCATTTTGGTCGACAGCAACGCCAGAGGGGAAGTGCGTGGCTATGTAACGAATCCGCATGTGCATTTTGAGCTGAACGAGCACGGGAAACTTGATGTGGCACGGGCGGTCGGAAAAAATGGGATGTTGACGGTTGTGAAGGATCTTGGGCTGCGCGACTTTTTCACCGGACAAGTGCCGCTTATCTCCGGGGAGCTTGGCGATGATTTTACGTATTATTTTGCTTCGTCCGAACAAATTCCGTCATCGGTTGGCGTCGGGGTGCTCGTCAATCCCGACCATACCATCCGAGCCGCCGGAGGATTTATGATCCAGTTGATGCCCGGGACGGAGGAGAACACGATCACTCGCATTGAAGAGCGGCTGAAACAAATTCCGCCCGTGTCGCGCATGATCGAAAGAGGGCTCAGCCCGGAACAGCTGCTCGAACAACTGTTGGGAGATGGAGGCGTCCGTGTGCTCGAGACGATGCCGGTGTCATTCGTCTGCCGCTGTTCGCGCGAGCGGATCGCTGATGCCCTTATCAGCCTAGGGCCCGAGGAAATCCAAGACATCATCGACAAAGAAGGGCAGGCGGAAGCTTCGTGCCATTTTTGCAATGAAACGTACCATTTCGACAAAGCGGAGCTGGAACAGTTGAAACAACTCGCAAAAAAAGAATGAAAACAGTAAAATGATTGACAATTACGCCAATAGTTGATACATTGGAGACAAAGTCGATAAAATTAATGGGGATTAGAGGTGGAACAATGGCACGCACAGTCAACTCGATAACCGAATTGATCGGCGATACGCCGGCCGTGAAACTGAACCGCATCGTTGATGAAGACAGCGCGGATGTGTATTTGAAACTGGAATTTATGAACCCGGGCAGCAGCGTCAAAGACCGGATTGCGTTGGCGATGATTGAAGCGGCGGAAAAAGCGGGCAAGCTGAAGCCGGGCGACACGATCGTTGAGCGACAAGCGGCAACACTGGGATCGGATTGGCGATGGTCGCGGCGGCGAAAGGATATAAGGCTGTATTGGTCATGCCGGATACGATGAGCTTGGAGCGCCGCAACCTGCTGCGGGCGTATGGAGCCGAGCTTGTGCTCACACCGGGTGCACAAGGGATGCGCGGAGCAATCGCAAAGGCGGAAGAGCTCGTCCGCGAGCACGGCTACTTTATGCCGCAGCAATTTAAAAACGAGGCGAACCCGGAAATCCATCGCTTGACGACCGGGAAAGAGATCGTGGAGCAAATGGGCGACCAGCTTGATGCGTTTGTTGCCGGCGTTGGCACGGGCGGAACGATCACCGGAGCAGGCAAAGTGTTGCGCGAAGCTTACCCAAACATTAAAATTTACGCCGTTGAACCGGCCGATTCCCCAGTCTTGTCGGGAGGAAAACCGGGCCCGCACAAAATCCAAGGGATCGGCGCTGGCTTTGTTCCAGATATTTTGGATACGAGCATTTACGATGGGGTTATTACGGTAACGACGGAAGAAGCGTTTGCGGCGGCCCGCCGCGCGGCTCGCGAGGAAGGCATTCTCGGCGGCATTTCGTCCGGCGCTGCGATTCATGCGGCATTGAAAGTGGCGAAAGAGCTCGGCAAAGGGAAAAAAGTGCTCGCCATCATCCCGAGCAACGGCGAACGTTATTTGAGCACGCCTCTTTACCAATTTGAAGACTAAGCAGACTTTTTCGGCAGGGGCAACCCTGTCGAATTTTTTTTACGAGGATGGTGACCCAGACGGACAATCATTGTACAATAAAAGTAACTATGGACATCGTAAGGAGCTGACGAGGATGGAACAGCGGCGCAGGCGACTGAAACGAACTATCGATTATCGCGGACGGGATTGGTTCCGCCAGTACGAACAGCTGGCCTATAGCCGGCCTCATCATGTGTTGCTTGAGAGCGGCCAAGGGGGAAGGTACAGCATGATCGGCCTTGACCCGATCGGAGTGATCCGCGCTGACGAGCGGCGGCTCATCATCAAGCAGCGCGGGGTTGAAACGGTGCTGGATGGCTCGCCGCTCGAAGGGCTCCGGCAATGGCTTCGGTGTTTCGCCGTGCCGGATGAGGGGGAGTCGTTGCCTTGCCAAGGCGGCTGATCGGTTTCATTAGCTATGATGCGGTTCGCTATCTGGAACGGCTCCCGGTGCTCGCGCAAGATGATTTGCGGCTGCCGCTCATGTATTTTTTCCTCTTTGACGACGTAGCGATTTATGATCACCAAACTGAACAGCTTCATTTGCTTGCCTACGCGAATGAAGGGGAGGAAAGCGAAGCAAACCGGCGGCTTGCGCGGCAAGCACGGATGTGGCTCGAGGATCGGAATGAAGCGCTGGTCTGGCCGCTTGCTGCCTCGACAGCTGCGCCGTCTGTTTCCATGACAAAAGAGAGGTTTATGGATGCGGTTCGCCGCGTGCAACGCTATATTGCGGCGGGCGATGTGTTTCAAGTCAACTTATCGGTGCGTCAGTCGCAGCCGCTGGTGACGCATCCATTTGCCGTCTACAAGCAGTTGCGGATGCTGAACCCGTCCCCTTACATGGCGTATTTGCATACCCCGGAATTTCAAGTCGTCAGCGGCTCGCCGGAGTTGCTCGTCCGCAAGCGGGGATGGCGTCTTGAGACGCGGCCGATTGCCGGCACACGTTCGCGCGGTCGGACGGCGGCAGAGGATGAACAAATTGCTCGCAAGTTGCTTGCGAGTGAAAAGGAGCGGGCCGAGCACGCCATGCTCGTTGATCTTGAACGGAATGACCTTGGGCGCGTCTGTGCATACGGGACGGTTCGAGTTGACGAATGGATGACCGTCGAAAAGTATTCTCATGTGATGCATATCGTTTCTCACGTATCCGGCACCATGACGACGGAGCACGATGCGTTTTCCGTCATTCGCGCCATGTTTCCCGGCGGGACGATCACCGGCGCTCCGAAAGTGCGAACAATGGAGATTATTGAAGAGTTGGAACCGGTCCGCCGCGGCTTGTACACGGGCTCGATCGGTTGGATCGATTTTCAAGGAAACATGGAGCTAAACATCGCCATTCGAACGATGGTCGTCAAAGACGGATTGGCGCATGTACAGGCAGGAGCGGGCATCGTCATCGATTCCAACCCAGAGCATGAGTACAAGGAATGTTTAAAGAAAGCGGCTGCCCTTTGGAAAGCGAAAGAGCTGAGCGAAGCAGAGGCATTATTTCCGAGCATGAGGTGAGAATGATGATCGTCATGATTGATAACTACGATTCATTTACGTACAATTTGGTGCAATATTTGGGCGTGTTGGGAGAAGAGCTGATTGTCAAACGGAATGATGAAATTACGGTGGCTGAAATCGAACGACTCCGCCCTGATTTTATTATGATTTCCCCCGGTCCATGCACACCGAATGAGGCAGGGGTCAGCCTGGAAGTCATCGATCGCTTTGCCGGCCAAATTCCGATTTTCGGCGTCTGCCTCGGACATCAAGCCATCGCCCAGGCGTTCGGCGGCCGCGTTGTCCGCGCTCCAAGGCTGATGCACGGGAAAACATCGTCCGTCTACCATGATGGGGAGACGATTTTCCGCGGCGTGCCGAACCCGTTTACGGCAACGCGCTACCATTCCCTTATCGTCGAGAAAGAGACGCTTCCGGACTGTTTCGTCGTGTCGGCTTGGACGGAAGAGGGTGAAGTGATGGCGATTCGCCATAAAACGCTGCCGGTGGAAGGCGTGCAGTTTCACCCGGAATCGATTATGACAAGCCATGGGATGCAGCTGTTGAAAAACTTTATCAACACGTATAAAAAGGCGTGACAGTCATGTACGTGTATATCAACGGCGCGGTCGTTCCGCGCGAAGAAGCGCAGTTATCAGCGTTTGATCACGGCTTTTTATATGGGCTCGGCTTATTTGAAACATTCCGCACGTATAGCGGCCACCCTTTTTTGCTTGACGATCATTTGGCCCGATTGAACAAAGGGCTGTCTGAGCTTCACATCGAAAGGCAGTTCGGCCGCGCCGAAGTGGTGGCGATCATCGAGCAGTTGCTCGAGGCCAATGGCTTGCGCGACGCTTATGTGCGCTTCAATGTATCGGCCGGGGTCGGCGATCTCGGCTTGCCGATCGAACGTTACCGAAACCCGACCGTCATCGTCTATATGAAGCCGCTTCCGCCGTCCGTCCCTCCGGAAGGAAAAGAAGGGGTGGTGCTCGCGGCAAGGCGAAACAGCCCGGAAGGCAATGAGCGACTAAAGTCGCACCATTATTTAAACAATATGATTGGGAAATGGGAGCTCGGACATCGACCTCATGCGGAAGGAATTTTTTTGAATTCAGATGGTGCGGTAGCGGAGGGGATCGTTTCCAATATTTTTTGGGTGAAAGACGGCATCGTCTACACGCCAGCGCCGGCTGTCGGCATATTAAACGGCATCACAAGACAATTCATCATTGCTTTGCTCAAGCAGTTGCGCATCCCAGTTGAAGAAGGGGTATATCCGCTGTCCCATTTGTTGCAGGCTGATGAAGCATTTATCACCAACTCTGTGCAGGAAATTGTACCCCTTTGCCGCATTGGCCATTGCGTTTACCAAGGAAAAAATGGTCCGGTGGTCCGGGCCTTGCAGCACCATTACCGACGCTTGACCCATCGGCTATGGACGAGGAACGAATTGGCAGAAAGGATGAACGACTGATGACAACATCGATGCGCCCTCTTCGGCTTCAATGCCGCGGGCATGAGCTTGACTTAAACAAAAAAACGTTGATCATGGGCATTGTCAACGTCACGCCCGATTCGTTTTCCGACGGCGGCCGGTTTTACGACGTGGAAAACGCGGTCAAGCACGCGAAGCGGCTCGTGGCGGAAGGAGCAGACATCATTGACATCGGCGGTGAATCAACTCGTCCGGGGGCGGATCCAGTGCCGCTTGATGAAGAATTGCGCCGCGTCATTCCGGCGGTAAAAGCGATTGCTAAGGCGGTGAGTGTGCCGATCTCAATTGACACGTACAAAGCGGAAGTGGCGCGGCAAGCCATGGAGCTGGGGCGCACATCATCAACGACGTTTGGGGAGCCAAGGCGGACCCTGATATGGCCGGTGTTGCCGCCACGTACGGCGCGCCGATCATTTTAATGCACAACCGCCGCGATATGGCCTATCGCGATTTGATTTCCGACATGATCGCCGATTTGAAAGAAAGCATTCGCATTGTCAAAGAGGCGGGTGTGAAAGATGAGAACATTATTTTAGATCCAGGGATCGGCTTCGCCAAGACGGTCGAGCATAACTTGGAGGTGATGCGGCGCCTTGATGAATTTGCCGCTCTCGGCTATCCGCTTTTGCTTGGCACGTCGCGCAAACGATTTATCGGCCATGTGCTCGGCGTGCCTGTCGAGGAGCGGGTCGAAGGAACAGGAGCGACCGTTTGTCTCGGCATCATGAAAGGGGTGCACATCGTCCGAGTCCATGATGTATTGCCGATTGCCCGCATGGCCAAAATGATGGATGCTATGCTTGGGAAGGGAGAGAGCGGTCATCGATAAAATTTATGTGCAAGGCATGGAGTTTTACGGCTACCACGGGGTGTTTCGCGAAGAAAACATCCTTGGCCAGCGATTTTTGGTCGATGTGACGTTGGAGCTCGACTTGCAGCCCGCCGGGCGGAGCGATTGTCTTGAGTATACCGTCAACTACGCCGATGTGTACGAGCGCTGCCGGGCGATCGTTGAGGAGCGGACGTTCGCCTTGATCGAGGCGGTCGCTGAAGCGATCGCCGCCGACTTGCTCGCTGCCTTTCCTGTTGTCGAGCGCTGCATTGTCAAAGTGACGAAGCCGAATCCGCCGATTCGCGGCCATTATCAACATGTCGCAGTCGAAATTGATAGGGGTCGTTAAATGGAAAACATCGCATATCTCGCTTTAGGCTCCAACCTCGGAGATCGTGTTTCCTATTTGCGTTCTGCCATTGAAGCGCTCCATCATCATCAGGAAATTTTGATCACATCGAGCTCATCGATTTATGAAACCGATCCGGTCGGCTATGTCAACCAAGGCAAGTTTTTAAACATGGTGATCGAGGTGGCGACGACGTTGTCGCCGTTTGCCTTGCTTGACGTGACCCAGCAAATCGAACGACGTCTTGGAAGAAAAAGGGAAATTCGCTGGGGACCACGGACGTTAGACCTTGACATTTTGCTGTATAATCATGAAAATATTGAAACAGAGCAGCTGACGATCCCGCATCCGCGCATGGCGGAGCGGGCGTTCGTGCTCATCCCGTTGTTTGAAGTCAACTCCCACGTGGCAATACCGAACCTTTCCGAGCCGTTAATCGACATCATTGGCCGACTACCTGACAAAAAAGGAGTTCATGTATGGAAGCGGAAAGATGGGGAAGACGTATTCGCGCTTTTCGAAAGTTGAAAGGATATACGCAAGAAAGACTGGCGAAAGAACTAGGCATTTCCGTATCGATCCTTGGTGAAATTGAACGGGGGAACCGGATGCCGTCCGATTCGCTCGTTGGACAAATCGCCGAACGGCTGAATATATCGGTGGAAGAACTGGCGCCGCCGAAACTCGAATCGAACAAGTAGAAAGGAGGCATCTGCGATGTTTCGCATTGGCGATGTCGAAATTAAAAACCGCGTCGTGCTCGCTCCGATGGCAGGCGTATGCAACTCCGCGTTCCGCCTGACCGTCAAAGAATTCGGCGCCGGGCTTGTATGCGCCGAGATGGTAAGCGACAAAGGAATCGTATACAACAACGAAAAGACGTTAAACATGTTATATATTGATGAACGGGAAAAGCCGATCAGCTTGCAAATTTTCGGCGGCGAGAAAGAAACGCTCGTCAAAGCGGCGAAATTTGTCGATAAAAATACGAATGCAGATATCATCGACATCAACATGGGTTGCCCAGTGCCGAAAATTACGAATTGCGACGCTGGAGCGAAATGGCTGCTTGACCCGAATAAAATTTATGATGTCGTTGCCGCGATCGTCGATGCCGTTGAAAAACCGGTCACGGTGAAAATGCGGATCGGTTGGGATGAAAAGCACATTTACGCCGTCGAAAACGCTCAAGCCGTTGAGCGCGCCGGCGGGAAGGCCGTCGCCGTCCACGGACGGACAAGGGTGCAAATGTATGAAGGAAAAGCGGACTGGAACATCATCAAGCAAGTGAAAGAAGCCGTCAACATCCCGGTTATCGGCAACGGAGATGTCAAAACGCCTCAAGATGCAAAGCGGATGCTTGAAGAAACAGGGGTCGACGGCGTCATGATCGGACGGGCGGCGCTTGGAAACCCTTGGATGATCTATCGCACTGTCCGTTATTTAGAAACTGGAGAGCTCATCCCGGAACCGACGCGAGGGAAAAAATCGATGTCTGCCTGCTGCATTTAGACCGATTAATTGCCTTAAAAGGCGAGTATATCGCCGTCAAAGAAATGCGTAAACACGCTGCTTGGTATTTAAAAGGCATTCGCGGCGCAGCGAAAATCCGGAACGCCATCAATGAATGTGAAACGCGGGACGAACTGGCCGCACTGTTGCTTCGCGTGGCGGAGGAAGCGGAAGTCCAAGCAGCGGCGAACGCCGAAGCCGTTTAACGGATTTCCGAAAGAAGTCTCCCACCTCAAGGAACGCGAAGGGTGTAACCCAGTGAGTAGGTGGGAGATGAATGTCGG
>NZ_ATCO01000024.1:0-20734 GCF_000422025.1 Geobacillus sp. WSUCF1
CCTAACGGGAATGCTCCTTTTTATGATCCGTCCGTTGTTTCCATTATACTGTGTGCAGCATCTCCATCGTTGTGAGTCATATCACACCGCCGACAGGCAAGCGCAAAAAAACAGCACGCGCGCCCCCATGAGCGACGCGCCGTAGCAAATCCCCGCCGAACCGTGCTCGCCATCTGCTGGAATGAGCTTCGTTTCATGCTCGCCCCGCCCTTTCATATGAAAAATACATCCCCAGTTTTATTATAAGCGGAAAATGTTCGAAAAACTGTGACAAAAAATAAACAGTTTAGCATTTTTGATGAAACACATAATATAAAACATTTAACAAAAAGATGATCTCTTATATAGCAGGTTGGACAATTGATATAAAACAACCCTCAACAGGGCTTATTGTTGAAAATAACGGGCAAGCGTCACGATCATCGCTCCCATCCGCTCATGTTCCGGGGCGATGACGCGATCGACTCCCTCTTCTTCCAATGCTTCTTTTGTCACTTTGCCAACGGCGCAGGCCACGACATCGGTGCGAAACGCGTCAAGCAGCGGTGCGATCTCTTTTTTCTCGCGGGCGAACGAAAAGAAAAAGCGGACTTGCATCGCCGATGTAAAACAGACGGCATCGACTTCGCGCCCGACGATTTCTTTATACAATGTCGCCAGTGTCTCCTCATCCGGAGCGATATGCCGGTATGGCAACAATTCCGTATACAAAGCGCCTTGTTCAAGAAAAAACTGCTTCAAGGCTGGCGCGGTATCGCCGTACAGCTGTACAACAACGTTTTTTTCCGCAAAGTCGTGCCCATAAAGAGCAGCAATCAACCCTTTCGTCGTCCCGTCCTCGCTTGCGGCCACCGGGGTGACGCCGATTTGTTTCAACGCCGTCACCGTTTTATAGCCGCGGGCAGCCACGTTCGCTTCCTTGATCGTTCGATGCCATTGGGCAGCCATTCCCTCCCGGTCGGCCGCTTCCAACAGCGCCTCAAAGCCGATTCCCGTCGTAAATACGATCCAGTCCGGCCGCATGGCGATGACGGTTCGCATTTCCTCTCCCAGTTCGCTTCCCTTTGAAAAGACGGTCCCTTGCGCTGGACGAATGATGGCCGTTCCTCCTTGCTTTTCAATAAGCGTTGTCATTTCGTCCAGTTTGCGTGAGGCGCACAAGGCAATCCGTTTGCCATGCATGTCCCTTCCCCCTTATGGTCAGTCGTTCGTCCTTTCCATTCTAAAAGATGGTCTTTGCCTATGCAACAAAAACCATTCCGCTCCCTGGCACATCGCAACGCGAATGCCGCCTTCATTGGGTATAGCGCCCAGCGCAACAGAACAGACCGCAGGCAGAAACAGCCGACCACCATCAAAAAACACGCGCCCAAAGACGCGTGCCCTCCGTTCAACGAGTATGTACCATGGCCTCTTCTCCCCGACGGTCAAAGGAACCGATGATGCGCGTCGGCTCGACGGAAATGATCCGGTCCAACGGAATGTTCATTAGACGCATTTGCCGGTTGTAAACAAACAGTTTGCGCGTGTCCTGATACAGCTTGACCGGCAGCACGACCGCTTCCCCTTGATAGGTTTTTACACGCACCGGCTGCTTCTCGGCAATCCACGCCGACAGCTGTTCATACCATTCCATTCTGTTTGTTCCCCCTTCTCATCCAATCCTACTTATGATTATAAACGGAAAAAGCGGAAAAAAGGGGGAAAGAAAAATCAACAAATTCGACGAAGGGATGACAAACCGTGTCGACAAATGCTCGGCGCACGGAAATGTTCCGTGCGCCTTTGGAGGTTGTCAGCGGTAGATCAACACGCGCGCTGCCGTGCGGTCAGCGCTTTCACCGATGACGCGGATTTTTAGGCCATAGTTGGGCACGTTCCGGCCGGCGTCGACGGCCCCTTTATTGTCATACGACCGGCTGTCGTCAAACACCGGCGTCGGCGATGTATCGTTGTCGATCAGCTGTGAGCCATTGATTGCCACGCGGAATGGGGCTCCTTTTTGCAGGCTGAACGCCGCATCGTGCACTTGATAGCGAGTCGACGCTGTCGTATTGCCCGACCATTTTAACGTATGCTGGTCGGCATCCACAACGCCAAGAAACCCTTCGCCCGGATGGACGCCCGTCCAGTTGTTGTCATAGCCTTCATCCACATACCAGACGACAAGCCCTGGATCGTACGAAAGAAGCCGGTCGCCGCGCAAAATATGGGCGAGCCCTTCATCGACGCCGCGGTGGTTGCGCCATTCAAGCAAATAATAATGCTTCGAGCGCGCGATGCCGTCGCTTTTCGCAAAACCGTCCAACGCGAAAGCGCTGTCGCCCTCTGCATCGTCTGTGAGCGCGATTGTTCCATCTGCCGTCACTTGAATGTTGTCAACATACCAGCCAGCTTCCGACACCGCCACATCGGTGATGTAATGGAAGCGAAGGTCAATCGTTTGTCCTGCATAGGCCGACAAGTCAAATTCCGCCTTCACCCAGCCGTTTGACGTACCGGTAATGCCGTTGCCCGGGTTTTGCCCGTACGGATTGTCGGGCGTCGTAATGTTTCCTTGAATTGTTGTCCATTCGTTGCTGCCATGCGGTTTTACTTCTACCGCCCCATAATCCCAGTCTTTCTCAATCGCATACCATGTATCAAATGCCAGCGTCGCCTTGGACGCTCTCGTCAAATCGATCGTCGTTGACATCGTATGATCTAAGTTGTTTCCACTGCCGGAGAAATAGGCATACGCACCGCTTGGCGGGGTCGTGATGACCGTTTCTTTGTCCGGCAAGTTGATGCGCACGGCATCGTTGTTCGTCCCTTTCGTGTTCGCTTCATCGAGCACGACTTCAACACCGTTTGGCGTTACTTCGTTCCACTCAACGGTCGTTCCGCTCAGCCAGTTGCTGCCCGGCATGGTCGACTGCAAAAACTGTTTCGCCCAGGCGCTGAAGCCGGTCGGCTCGGTGCCCGGAATGCGTCCCGCCCAACTTCCGCTTGACATAATCGACCAATAGGCAACTGGCTCGCCCAGACCGGAGTAAATCGTATCGTATTCATCCGGCAGCCCTAAATCGTGGCCGTATTCGTGAGCAAACACTCCTGCCGCCCCGTCAGCCGGCTCAATCGTATAATCGTAAGCCGCCAGTTGGCCGCGCCAATACGGCACATCCGTCGTCGTATTCGGAATGCGGTACACCGATCCTAAGTTCCAGCGGTGCGACCAAATGGCATCGCCGCCGAGCGAACCGCCGCCCGATTCTTCTCCGACGCTGGAGTGAATGATCATTAAATGGTCAATCAAACCGTCCGGTTCGCGATAATTGCCGTCGCCGTCTAAATCGTAGCGATCCTCTTGGTCAAACTCACGCAAATCAATGGTCGGATCCTGGGCGGCTGCCGCCAGCGCTTCGCGCACAAGCGCCCGTGGATTGACGTCATTGCCATCCGGCGCCGGTACATTTCCGCCATAGTATTTAGCCGGATACTTCGCCTGATACCAGCCTGCCACTTTTCCTTCAATGGAATAGCTGCCGCCTGATTGCTCTTCATAATATTTTTTTACTGAGATAAGCTTCTCGCCATTCGGTCCATCGTAATAGCCGTCATCCCCGCCGAAAATCATGTCTTCATAATGTTCACGGGTATAATCTTTATAATACATATCCGTCTCATTCGGTTGAATGCGGTTGTGCGGAAAATCCGGGTATTCAATGAGCAAAACGAGCACGCGGTCCACCCGCTTGCCACCGTTCCATGGCTCCGGCTTGACGGATGGCACGGAAGCCGTTTTCGATTGTCCGAGCTTTTTCCCTTTCCCGTTCAGCACGCCATTTGTCTGCTGTCCGTCCTGCATCGCCTCGGCGCGCTTTGCCTCTTTATCGTATAATTCTCCTTTTCCCCGCGGCATATGAATCGCCTTTTGCCGCAAATAGTCGCGCACTGCTTGTTCCACCTCAGCAGGAGTCGCATCAGCGCGAAGCTTTCCGCTCCGTTTCAACATTTCCGCCAGCTTTTCCTCATTGGCAATCGCAAAATCGACCGGTCCCCCTTGCTTCACAGCCGGAATGCCGGGGGCGTTAGCCGCTTTCGGCGCTTCCGCCGGAGATGCCCACAGCCCGATGCCGAGCGACAGCGCCGCAACAAGTGATGGAATCGACCGTTTTTTCAAAAATATCCCTCCATATCAAATAAAAGGTTGATAGAAAATATATACAATTAAAATATTATAGAATAATATAAAAAAATAAAGGGTATTTTTTATCAAGAACAAAATAGTTCTTTTTACCTATTTTGTCGAAAAAACGAGATTTATAGCAAAAAAAGGCTATCGATTTCACCTTAACATCCAGACAGTTTTCCAGTTACAATGTAATATATTCGCAGTTTTTGTAGAAATTCTGGTTATGCAGCTTGACGATGGGAAAGAAGGTGCCGCGATGCTGAATATTTTCAAAGACTTTTTGCTCAACTTGTTTTTCATCCTTCTGCCGGTGTTCCTCGTTCCCCTCTGTACGGAGCAGGAGAAGAGGCCAAAACGATTCCGCCTTTATTTGCCGACCATTTGTTACGCCGTCGTGATCATGTTATGCATCACCCTCCCGGTCGGAACAGAGAGCGATTTCATCTTCGACTTGCGGCAAATTCCTCTGTGGCTTGGCGGTTTGTACGGCGGAGCGGGGGCGGCGACGGTTTTAGCGTTTACGGCGATCGCCTACCGCTCGCTGTTCGGCGGAGCTGGCGTCTTCGTCACCGTCGTCGTTTCCATCGCCATCGCTGCAACAAGCAGTTTATTGACAAAACGGTTTGTCGAGCTGCCAACCAAACAGCGCACGCTGTTCGCTGCATCGCTCAGCTTCGGCTCTGGCCTATTGACCGTCGCCATAGCGGAGTGGATGGCTGCTGCGGTTTCTCCTCCGCCTTCCGTTGCGCTTATCTTTTTGTTTGTACAGCCCATCAGCATGCTCATCGTTTGTTCGTTTCAGGAAATGGTGCACCATAACATCGCGCTGCGCAAACGAGTGATTCGCGCCGAGAAAATGGAAGCCGTCACCCATTTAGCTGCTTCCATCTCTCATGAAATTCGCAACCCACTCACCGCGGCGCGTGGGTTTATCCAACTGATCGAAGAGCAGCCGCTCGCTGCCGACAAACGACGCCAGTATGCGCGCATCGCCATTGAGGAGCTTGACCGAGCTGAAGCGATCATCACCGATTACTTGACGTTTGCCAAGCCGGCGCCCGAGACGCCGGAAAAGCTGAACGTGAAGCTCGAAATCGAGCGAGTCATTGACATCCTCCGCCCGCTCGCCAATATGAGCTGCGTCGATATTCAAGCGACGCTTGCGCCATTTTCCGTCATCGGTGAGCGCGAAAAATTCCGTCAATGTTTGCTCAACGTAATGAAAAACGCCATCGAAGCGATGCCTAACGGCGGGACGTTGCAAGTATACGTCTCCATTGACAACGGACGCGTGCTCATCCGCATCGCCGATACCGGCGTTGGCATGACGAAAGAACAGCTCGAACGGCTTGGCGAACCGTATTTTACGACGAAAGGCGTCAAAGGCACGGGGCTCGGGATGATGGTCGTCTACCGCATCATTGAATCGATGAACGGAACGATTCGCATCGAAAGCGAAATACATAAAGGAACGACGGTGTCGATTTATTTGCCGCTCGCACCGTCTCCTTCTTCCTCAACGATTTCTGATAAAGAAAAACAGCTGTTTGCCGCCTTTTGACATAGCAGAGGCGAGCTGGAAAAGCTTTTTGCAGGCAAGGATCAATCACTCGAAATTCTGTATGCCCCCATCAAAGGGCCTTTCTTTTTCCTGAGCATCTTCGCCTCTTTCGCATCCTATTTTGAGGTGAAATCTTGGAATCGATCCGCAGTTCAGAATGGATTGCCGCGGTTTCACATCACCGTTCTTTTTGCTACAATACTTATCGAAGCGAAACACATCGAGGGAAAAGGAGACAGTTGCATGATTCACGTCAAAACGGAACGGGAAATTCAATTGATGCGCGAGGCGGGGAAACTCTTGGCCGCCTGTCATCAAGAGATCGCCAAACGCATCGGACCGGGCGTCACAACGATGGAAATCGACCGGTTCGTTGAAACGTTTTTGGCTAAATACGGCGCCAAACCGGAACAAAAAGGATACCGCGGCTATCCGTATGCGACATGCGCTTCCATTAACGATGAAATTTGCCACGGGTTTCCGCGCAACGAGCCGCTGAAAGAAGGCGATATCGTCACGATCGACTTTGTCGTCAATTTGCGCGGAGCGCTCGCCGATTCCGCCTGGACGTACGCCATCGGCGACGTCGGTGAAGACGTGCAAAAACTGCTTAACGTCACCGAGCAGTCGCTCTATAAAGGAATCGAGCAAGCCGTTCTCGGCAATCGGATCGGCGACATCGGCCACGCCATTCAAACGTACGTCGAAGCGCACGGCTTTTCCATCGTCCGCGATTTCACCGGACACGGCATCGGCCCGACGATCCACGAAGAACCGTATGTCCCCCACTTCGGTGAAAAAGGAAAAGGGATGCGTTTAAAGGAAGGGATGGTCATCACGATCGAACCGATGGTCAACATGGGGGCATGGCAAAGCAAAATGGATCCGAACGGCTGGACGGCGCGAACGATCGACGGCTCGTATTCAGCGCAATATGAACATACGATCGCCATTACGAAAAACGGACCGCTCATTTTGACGACGCCGGCGTAAGGGCAACGGCGCCAGCCGGCTTTTTGCCAATAGAAAAACCCGGGCAAACGATTCGCCCGGGTCTTTTCTATGCTTTTCCCCATTTGCTGACGGTATGATTCAGCCATCGTCTTTCCTTATGTTTAATATTCACATAATATAATTATGGTTTCATCCTCCAATGACTTTCACGTAAAACGTCCGGTGGCGCGGCCCATCGTACTCGCAAAAATAGACGCCTTGCCACCGCCCAAGGAGCAGGCGGCCTTCATGAATGATGACGTGCTGCGACGCACCAACCGTGCTCGCTTTCATATGGGCGGCTGTGTTTCCCTCCATATGGCGGTCAAGCGGATGCTCCCACGGATATGTTTCATCAAAGCGGCGCATCATGTCGCGCTTGACATCTGGATCCGCGTTTTCGTTAATGGTGATGCCAGCCGTTGTATGCGGACAATAAACGACAGCGATCCCTTCCGTCACGTTAGCCTGGCGCACCGCTTCCTCGACAAAGGAAGTAATGTCGATCATGTCATCCCGCTTTGCCGTGCGGATTGTAAACGAACGAAGCATACATTCCACCACCTGGGCAAACATTTTGTACTTCGCAAAAAAGGTTTGCTACTCTAAATAATATAACACAAAAAATGGAGTGAGAAATCGTTGGCCAAGCGCTATGAAAACTTAGACGGCGTCTCGACGCACAAAACATGGGCCGATTTCCGCCGCTGGCAGCGGGAGCGGAAACAAAAACAAAAAGATTTGTCCTACGTCGTGCCGCATGTTTCACCGCCTCAATACGAGAGGCTTCAGGAGCCGAATGGCAGGCCGCAGCTCTGTTGGGTCGGCCATTCGACCTTTGTCGTTCAACTCAATGGCATCACCATCGTCACCGATCCCGTCTGGGCGAATTGGATGGGCGCGGCCAAACGCTTGACGGCTCCCGGCGTTCCGCTTGACAAGATGCCGCCCGTGGACGTTGTGCTCATCTCCCACGGCCACTACGACCATTTGCATTTCGGCAGCCTCCGCCGCTTAAAAGGCGATCCGCACGTGTTCGTGCCGGTCGGCCTCGGCCGCTTGTTCCGCCGCCGCGGCTACCGCCATGTCACCGAACTGTCATGGTGGGAAACGGTCGTCTTCCGTGATGTGTCGCTGACGTTTGTTCCATCCCAGCATTGGACGCGGCGGACGCTGTGGGACACGAACACGTCGCATTGGGGCGGATGGGTGATCACATCAAACGGCGCGCCCACCATCTACTTCGCCGGCGACAGCGGCTACTTCCGCGGCTTTCGCGACATCGGCGAACGCTTTTCCATCGACTATGCGCTCTTGCCGATCGGCGCGTACGAACCGGAATGGTTCATGGGGCCGCAGCACACCACACCCGAAGAAGCGGTGCAGGCGTTTTTGGACTGCCGCTCCCGGCTGTTTGTGCCGATGCATTACGGGGCGTTCCGCCTCGCGGACGATACGCCGAAAGAAGCGCTTGACCGCCTATGGGCTGAATGGCGGCGGCGCGGATTGGAAGAGGAGCGCTTGCTTTGCTTGAAACTCGGCGAGGTGATCGATGCCGCCCAAGCGTTGACGGCCCTTTCCCCATTCGACAATTCGTTCAGCCAAACAAGCGCAATCACCATGGTGAAACAAGCGCGGCAAAAGGAATGAGCGCAACTTTATCCAAAAGAGCGAGCCAGTCCGCGGCTCGCTCTTATTCATTGAATTGGCGGTATACGTACGGCTCCTTCGGTTTGGCCACCCTCTCCCATGACGTCACTTTTACATACGGAAGCGTCATATGAAACGGCTGGTAATACATGGTGGATAGCGTACCTTTCACATGAATCCATTCATCATTTTGAAGCGGCGCCGTCTTTGGAAACTGAAGGAGCAGCCCGTACACCCCTGAATCCGCAACACAATGAATGATTCCAAAGCGAAGGAGAAACGCCTCATTGGCGCGCGCCGTTTCTTCACGGTAGACAAACCCGGTGAATTCAATGTCGCGGGCGGCAAATTCGCCAGGAAACTGATAAATCGTTTCCATGGCATTTAAATAGTTTTGATCATTCAACTCCAAGCGAGGGAGACGGCTGTATTTTTTCAGCTCTTTTTCCATGGCATTTTGATAATCGTCCCGCCCATAATACATGCTCGTATCCGGACGCAAAAACTGCCGCTGGGCAAACGGATCGCTGCCGTCAGCCGCCATCCCAGGAACATGAATCCCTTTCGCCTTTACGACTTCAGAATCCAGCGTCGCAACGGGAAACAAGAAGGCGGAAACAAGCGGAAAAACAAAAATAAGGTAATTCACCGCCCGCTTCCAGCGCGCGGACGGCTCATGATGATGATGGCCGCAGCATTCTTCCCCATGATCGTGCGGTTCCTCGTTGCGGCTTGCCAGCACAAATTGCACGATCGTTAAAAAAGCAAACACAAACATCGCACTAAACGAAATATACGAATACCGCATATTAATGTATTTGCTCAACTCTCCAGTAATATATAAATGAAAAAACAAAAACGCAAACCCAAGCAAAATATACATGCGAATCATGCCGCCACCTCCTTGCTAGATCAATAGCGATCCGGCAAACACAAACAACGTGATATAGGAAATCAGTTTCCACACAAACCGGGCGCGGAATGACTGAAACAACATGAGCGTATTTTTCACATCGAGCATCGGCCCGTAAACGAGAAACGCTGCCAGCGCGTGAAACGGAAATGTGCTTTGAAACGACGAGGCGATAAAGGCGTCCGCCTCGGAACAGAGCGACAGCACGAAGGCGAGCGCCATCATGACCAAAGAGGCCGCCACTTTCCCATTGCCGATCGACACAAGCGCCGACGTTTTCACATACGTTTGCATCACCGAAGCAATGAACGCCCCAATGATCAAATACTTCCCGGTCGCAAAAAATTCATCGATCGTATGGCGCAGGGTGCCGACGATTTTCTCTTTCCAAGTACGGGGCATCATCGGCATCTCGCGCCGTTCATGGCGCAACTCGCTGCCTTCATGCCGAATCGCTATCACGGCACCGACAGCGACGGCGACGGCGCAAGCGAACAGCGCCCGGCACAATACCATCGTCCAACTGCTTCCGAAGGCGATATATGTCGAAAACAGCACAACCGGATTGATGACGGGCGCCGTTAACATAAACGGCACGGCCGCGTAAAGCGGCACCCCCTTGGCGACGAGACGGCGGGTGATCGGCACGATGCTGCATTCGCATGAAGGGAAAAACACCCCGATCAACGCCGCATAAACAATTGCCAAAAAGCGATTTTTCGGCACCCACCGTTGTACGGTCTCTTCACTGACAAACATTTGAATGACTCCGGAAACAAACACCCCAAGCACGACGAACGGCAACGATTCAATCAATATACTGATAAAAATCGTATTCAGCTGCAAAAACGTGTTCATCATGGGTTCTCCTCTCATTTACAACCGTTCATTTTACCATGAGAAATGGCCATTGTCATGAAAATTTGGCAAGAAAAATCAAAAAGGCGCTTCGCCTTTGACGAAACGCCTCTTCTTCTATTATTCTTCCACTTCTTTTTTCCACAGCCCGACCATCAATGCGGTCACGATGGAACCAATCAAAATAGCCAATATATAAAGCCATGCGCTGCCTTTGACGATCGGGATGACGAAAATTCCGCCGTGCGGCGCCGGCAGCCCGATATGGAACCACATCGTCAACGCTCCGGCTACAGCCGAGCCGACGATAATCGATGGAATAACCCGCACCGGATCAGCCGCCGCAAACGGTATCGCCCCTTCCGTGATGAACGAAGCGCCCATGACATAGCACGTTTTTCCAGCTTCCCGCTCGGCTTTCGTAAACTTTTTCTTAAAGAACGTCGTCGCCAGCGCCAAGCCGAGCGGCGGCACCATCCCGCCAGCCATAATCGCCGCATGCGGCGCAAAGTTGCCCGCTTCAATCATGGCTAGCCCAAACGTATACGCCGCTTTGTTGATCGGTCCGCCCATATCAACCGCCATCATGCCGCCCAACACCGCACCAAGCAGCACTAAGTTCGCGGTTCCCATGCCGGAAAGCCAATGTTTCAACCCTTCATTCAACGCTTTGACAGGATCGATGACCACATACATCATGATGACGCCAGTGAGAAAAATGCCGAATACCGGATAGAGCAGCACCGGTTTAATCCCCTCAAGCGACTGCGGCAAGCGGCTGAACAATTTCCGCAATCCGACGACCAAATACCCGGCCAAAAAGCCCGCAATCAATCCACCCAAAAACCCAGCGCCGCCGTTCGCCGCCAGAAAGCCGCCGACCATCCCCGGCGCAAACCCTGGTCGATCGGCAATGCTCATGGCGATGAATGCGGCCAGCACAGGAACCATCAACGCGAACGCATTGCCGCCGCCGATGTCCATTAACAGTTTGGCAAACGGATGATACGACGGATCGTTCGGGTCAAACGCTTTAATGCCGAACGTGAAGGAAATGGCAATCAAAATCCCGCCGCCGACGACAAACGGAAGCATATTTGATACGCCGTTCATCAAATGCTTGTAAAAACCGGTGCGCGGTTTCGCCGCCCCCACGCTGCCCCGCGCCGCACCGCCTGCCCGATAAATCGGCGCGTCTTGGCGGAGCGCCTGCTCGATGAGCTTCTCCGGCTCGCGGATCGCACGAGCGACCGGCACTTGGATGACAGGTTTCCCGTCAAAACGGTCCATGTCGACTTGTTTATCGGCTGCGACAATGATCGCCGCGGCTTCTTCAATCTCCTGTGCGGTGAGAGCGTTTTTCACTCCATCTGAGCCGTTGGTCTCGACTTTGATGGATACCCCCATTTCGGCTGCTTTCGCCTTCAGTGCATCAGCGGCCATATACGTATGAGCGATTCCGGTCGGACAAGCGGTTACTGCCAACACTTTCCGCCCGTTCCCTGCCCGCACCGCTTGCTGTGGAGCTTCTTGCTCGCTTTCTTTCGCGGCAACCAAACGGATAATCTCCTCCTCGCTTGAAGCGGTTTCAAGCTGAGCACGGAACGATGCATCCATCAACATCGACGACAAGCGGGCGAGCGCCTCAAGGTGCGTCTGCTCCCCGCCTTCTGGCGCGGCGATCATGAAAAACAAATGGCTTGGCTTGCCATCGAGCGACTCATAATCAATGCCTTCCACTGAACGGCCGAACGCCACCGCCGGGCGCTTGACCGCCGCCGTTTTGGCGTGCGGAATGGCGATGCCGTCGCCAACGCCGGTCGTGCTTTGTTTTTCCCGCGCCCAAATGGCTTGCTTAAACGCTTCCACATCGCTGACCGCTCCCGCTTCGGCAAGCTTTTCAGCCAGTTCATCAATGACTTCGCCCTTTGTCTTCGCTTGAAGCGCGAGAATCATCGTTTCTTTTGTCAACAAATCTGTAATCTTCATTGGCCCAATCCCCCTTTATTTTCAATTTATAAATGCACGATATGGACGCGGTCGACGAGCGCTTCCACTTCCTCTTTCGTACACAAATCTTCCGAAAACGCGGTCGCGCTTCCAGCGGCGACACTGTAAGCAAACGCTTCCTCAATGGATGTTCCGCTCGCCCAGGCGGCCAAAAATCCAGCGACCATCGAATCGCCCGCCCCGACCGAATTTTTCACCGTTCCTTTTGGCGCTTCGGCAAACAGCGTTGCTTCCCGGCCGAAGTAAAACGCCCCCGCGCCGCCCATTGACACAATGAGATGTTCCACTCCTCTTTCAACCAACCGGCGGCCATAGAGGATGATTTCTTTTTTCGTCAGCACAGCGGCGCCAAACAGTTCGGCCAGCTCATGGTGGTTCGGCTTGGCAAGAAACGGCCGGCAGGCGAGCAGCGCCTCGAGCGCCGGACCGCTCGTATCGACAACAAGACGAACACGCCGTTTCACCGCTCGAGCCGCCAATCGCTCGTACATGTCCGCCGACAGCGACATCGGCGCGCTTCCGGCGAGCACAAGCACATCACCGGCCGAAAGCGCTCCGACTTTCGCTATCAATTGCGTTGCATCGTCATCGGCAATCATCGGGCCTTCACCGTTAATTTCCGTCTCCCGCCCAGCTTTCAGTTTGACGTTAATGCGCGTTTGCCCTGGGACATGAACAAAATCGCAGGCAATGCCTTCTTTCCGAAGCTCGCTTTCAATGAACCCGCCGGTAAATCCCCCGACAAATCCAAGCGCCGTGCTGTCAACACCGAAACGCTTCAACACGCGCGATACGTTGATCCCTTTCCCGCCTGGAAATGTGAACGTTTTCAGCGAACGATTCAGTTCGCCAACATGAAGCTCATCGAGGTGAACGATATAATCCACAGATGGATTCAACGTACATGTGTAAATCATGGAGCCACAACCTCTACCGTTGTTTTAGTTCGATACAAATCTTTCCACTCTTCATCCAATTCATCGGTGATCAACACCGCTTCATGCAAATCCGCAATTTTCGCAAACGAGCTTTCATTCAACTTCGAATGGTCAGCAAGCACATACGCACGTTGCGCCAGCTGCATCGCCGTATATTTCACCAGCGCTTCTTCCGGATCCGGCGTCGTATAACCATAATCGTAATGAACGCCATTGGCGCCGATGAAACATTGGTCGAAGCGGTACTGCCGCAGCGACTCGATGGCGCCGCGCCCGATCAACGCCTTCGTTTTCGGCTTGATCATGCCGCCGACCAAATACGTCGTGACGTTATGCTCAAGCAGCCGCTCGACATGCATCACGCCGTTCGTGACCACGATGACCTCTTTGCCAGCCAAGTGCGGAATCATTTCCCGCGTTGTCGTTCCCGCGTCCAAATAGATGCAGTTTCCTTTTTGCACCAAGCTGGCCGCATAGGCGGCGATCCGCCGCTTTTCCTCTATATATTTCAGCGACTTTTCCGACACACTTAATTCTTCGCGTTTTTGCTGCAACAACGCCGCCCCGCCGTGCACACGGCGCAGTTTCTTTTCGGTCTCAAGCTGCGTCAAATCACGGCGAATCGTCGACTCTGACGCCCCGGTCGCGTCAACGAGCTCTTGCAGCTTGATGACTCCTTTTTGCGCCAACAGGTCCAAAATGAGGCGGTGACGTTCTTCTGTCAGCACACTCCCACCTCCGATCATCGGGGATATCGCTTACAACTCTATCATATCCCAAGATAGTGAAAAAATCAATCAAAAACATTCATTTTCTATCAATATAAATCAAATAAATAATTCAATCAATCAAAATCGATCAAAATCTCATCCATAAGTAAATGTTCCTCTCTACTCCCAGCACATGAACGTCACAGCCCACCGACGCTTGATTTTTCACAGAAAGGTCCATGGGCAATGGTTTGCCCTCCACCCGGGGATTGAAAATCACCGCTTGCCGGCGCAGGATTTTCACGGAAAGCCAAAAATAAAAACACTTGCCATCGGCAAGTGCCTTCTTTCACTTAATTCAGTTGCTCCATCTCGGCAAGCGGCAAATAATGCTTCCGCACAAACGCGACAAACTTCGCCGCATAGACCGGATCAAACTGCGTTCCTGCGCAACGTTCGATTTCCTCAAGCGCCTCGTCAAACGTTTTCGTCGGCTGGTACGGCCGCTCAGTTGTCATCGCATCAAACGAGTCGATAATACACAAAATGCGGGCCAGTTTCGGGATTTCTTCCCCTTTCAGCCCGTACGGATACCCTTTCCCATCATATCGTTCGTGGTGCAGCTCGACAAGCGGAAGCAACTCATCGAATCGCTTCTCCGCCGCCACAATCTCGCGCCCCCACGTTACGTGCTTTTTGATGATCTCCCATTCATGCTTCTCCAACTTTCCCCGCTTATTTAAAATATCGCGCGGCACTTCAATTTTGCCAATGTCGTGGATGAGCGCCCCTAAAATGAGCGTCTGCCGTTCATGGTCGGTCAACTCATCAAGACGGCTGCCAAACTCCAACGCATATTTAAACACCCGTTTGCTATGGCGGTATGTATAGACATCTTTGGAAAGAAAAAATTTCACTTGCTGCTCGAGCGCTTCCAAATCTTGCTTAAACTTAATCTCATCCAAGCACATATTGTGCTTATCATACAGCTGCACGTTGTTTTTCCCTTGCGCCTTCGCGTAATAAAGCGCCTGATCGGCGCGGTGGATGAGCTCATCGCTTTCATGCATATCCTTTTCCATCTCGGCGATGCCGCACGAAAACGACAGGCAACGGTACGGAATATGCTCGACGCCTTCAAAATATGTATCGTTCACTTCCTTGCGCAGTCGGTTTAAAAACGCGTACGCGTCTTCTTTCACCGTGTTGGGCATCAAAATGGCAAACTCTTCCCCGCCATAGCGGGCGACCGTAAAATTCGTCCCTTCCACCGCTTGTTGCAGCAGCTTCCCAAAAAAAGCCAACAAACGATCTCCTTGCAAATGCCCGTTCCGGTCATTGTATTTTTTAAAATCGTCCAAATCCAGAAATGCCAAGGTCAACGGCTGTTTCAACAGCTTGCAGTCGGAAAACTGCTCCTTGAGCGTTTCTTTGAAAAAACCGTGGTTGTATAGGCCGGTGAGATGGTCGCGATTGACTTGATTTGCTTTTTCCTGATATAAATAAAGAAGCTTCCGGAAGGCAATGGATAAAAATGTGATTAAAATGGTAAACAAGAAAACACCAAAATATTTGGCCTCTTGCAACAAAAATAACAAAACAAGCGAAAGAATTAGAGTAATGCAATAGGTCATTCCCACTTCTTTTAATAATCCGAAATTGAGAACACCATTAAATAAACGTTGTGAAGAAATAATAAAATAACAAGATAGCACCAGTATATTTACTAAAAAATAAACAAACAAAGAAATTATATAAGGAAAGATATTGGTAATATTTATCGTGCCGACCGTTCCTCCAGATAAATGAAAAACATAATGTGCACTTATAATCATCAAACAATACATAGAAAAATTAAATAAATGCTTCCATAATTCAATGCTTCTTTTATATAGGGCATATATAAAACTAAATATTCCCAACACAAGTAACGTAATATGTAAATTAAAAACAAATAAACAAGCCAAATAAATCGATGAATCCATAGAAATAGAGTTCCCTTTTGGGGGAAGGTAAATCAAAAAACGATTCACTATAAGAACAGAAGCTGTTAATACATAAATCAAAACCCAATCACTCAAAGAAAAAAATGAGACGGTCAAATGAAAAAAATAAACAAAGAGACCCAGTAAAGAAATCCCTAAAATATAGAGTTTGACACCGATAGACGATATACGATTTCCCATTCAAAATCACTCTCAGTAATTCAAAATTTATAAAAAAGCTAAGAGAGGCAGTTTTCAGCCCCTCGTCATTTCAATCGTTATTACACAATCATTATTACACAAGCTTCATACCCGATGTCAATGCAACAATCACAGACCCAATAATCAACAGGTTAATAAGAGTTTGTTTCCATTTCATAAATAAACTCCTCCCCTTAATTTATTGATTCGCAGGAGCACCCGTTGTTTCTTCAGCATCATCTGCTCTATGCCGCGGTGCACTGAGCATCAGATGCTGGATGAACAAGAACGCCCCTACGTTCATCACAACGTCGCCGATGCTGATGACTTGTTGGCGCGGGTACGGCGGAGACAGCGGGATGATGTCGCCGAGAAACGGTAGAAGCGTATCCGATGTGATCGCCTGGTGCTTGCCGTACAGACCGGCTTTTAACGCTTCGATGTATTCGCGGCCGAGAAATTGGGCGGCTTCGATCGATACCGGCATCCGTCCGCCGTTTACGGCCATGACGATAAAGTTAAGCAAGACGCCGGCGAAGATGACCGGAAACCCCGGCTGATGGCGGTTGAGCCACAGAAATGCGAGTCCTGTGATATAGACGAGAAGAAAAATAACGTTGCTCATTTTGGCGATCCACTCGATGCGTTCTTGAAGGAAAAAGACGATAAACTGCACCGCCAACAAGAGCGGAAACAACCAACCGCCGCGCAATTTCATGTTGGCCAACCCTTTCAGGCTTCCGCCGCGAAACCAGCCGATCAACAACGACAAAATGATTCCATCGTAAACCATAATGCTGTCCCCTTGATAAACAGAATTTTCTCTTTTTTCTAAACTGCTATCCTCACTTCTATTTTTACCGTTTTTTTCATTCCATGTAAATAGTCCGTTCGTCCTAACTACAAACAAATTTTGATGAATATCGTTTCCTTCTTTTCGTTTTCGTCATTCTTTGAAACAAGAAACGACAAAAACAGCGGTAGGTATATCCATTGAATAGTGACAAAGAACCTACCCTCAATGGAATGATCCCCCGACTGCAAATGCGGCATGCGTTTTTCTCGTTGAAAGACAAAAAGCCCTTTTTTATTATTCCGTATTGCTTTTCGGAAGATTATTGTTATAATTGTTTATACAGTAATAATTTTATGGATAAAAACGTCCTTTTTGTCCATATTATGGAAAGGAGATGGAAAAGAAATGGACGCGGAAATGTTGGGAAGCAAGAATGACAAAACGTATACACGTCGGATTAGCCAAGTCGGGAATAGTTTGTCCGTTAGCATCCCGAAAGATTTAGCCACGATGCTAAACCTAAATAAAGGCGATGAAATCGAAATATATTACGACAAGGAACGAGGGGAAATCGTGATGAAACGCGCAAACCGAATTCCAAAAGAAGTCCGTCCTGAAGTCGTGATGGCGATGAACCGCGCGATCTCCAAATATGACGAAGCGCTGCGCAACTTGAAATATAGATAAAGGAGCAACCGGAGGAAAACATGGTTTATTATTTGACAGCGGAAGAAATCCTATTTATCCATTACACGGTCATGGAAATGTACGACGACGCAGAACAAGCGGGGATCCAATTCCCCGATAAATTCGCGTGGATGTTGGAAAGACCGAAAACGAAATTGTTCGGGGAGGAACAGTTCCCTTCGATTATTGAAAAGGCTTGCTGCTATTACCATTCCATCGCGACAGGTCATATTTTCCACAACGGCAATAAGCGGACGGCTTTAACCGTATTCGTCACGTTCCTTGATTTGAATGGATATGAGTTCACGATGACCAATAAAGAAGCGGAAGATTTCACGGTGTACCTTGTCGAGGATGCCAAGTTCCGGGGAAATGATTGCATCCAGCATCTTGCCCACGAATTAGAGAGTTACATCCGTCCCATCCAAAAACGAAAAGAATGAGGAAAAGAGTGAGGAAAAGAGCGGGCCAAAGCCGGGTCAAGTTCAATTATTGCGTGAAATTCCATCGCCAACCCAGTAAACTTGGATGACAGGACAACAACATCGTTTTTTGCTGCTTTGTTTTTACGCAACTGTGCGAACCTTGATCCAAAGCCGCCTTTTCGCTATTCGCAGCTTTTCATACTTTTACCTTGCGGCAGGTATTGGGTATTGTCAAAAGTTTATCCTCCACACTCACGGTCTTCCCTTGAGTTTCAACGGTTGAACGAAAAAAGCTTTCTACCCCCGATGTTTTCGGCCATCATTGAGGCAACAACACCCAACAGCCAAAACAAAGGGCGGCCTGATCTTTTGTCCTCCAGAGCCCGTTGAAACGGATGGTCCGTTGAAGCAGCTTACCCATTGTATCCCCGCTTATTTTTTGGCTATCCTACAACATGGAAGCGAAAGTCTTTCGTCGGAAAATGAGAAAAACGGATTCCGATCATCGTCAGGAATCCGTTCGTCTTGAACGGGTTACCTCTCCGTCCCGCAGCTGCCTCGGCAATGGTCCGCTGCATGGCATGACGCGCACGCCCCTTTGGCGCTTTTTTCACGTGGCGAACCAGCGTCCAGCCGGCGTAGGCAAAAATCGCTCCGCCGATCACAAGATTCGCGATCATCGATTCTCTCTCCTTTCATGAATAACCAAGCATATGCCCAAACTGATAGACGGCAAACGAAATGACATACGCAACCGTCAGCGCGCAGCCGATTGACAACAACGTCCATTTCCGCGACCCGGTTTCTTTGCGAATCGCCGCCACGGTTGCCAGACACGGAGTGTAAAGCAAAACGAACACCATAAAGCTGAACGCCGACAGCGGCGTAAACTGGGCAGCAATCACTTTCTTCAGCCCGCTTGCTTCATGAACGTGGTAAATAATATTCATCGTCGACACCACGACTTCTTTCGCCAAAAAGCCGGTGATCAAAGCCGCGCCCGCCTGCCAGGCGCCAAAGCCAAGCGGGGCGAGCAGCGGAGCGATGAGGCCGCCGATGGCGGCGAGAAAGCTGTCATCCATCGCGACGCCGACCCCATGCGGCCCGATATACGTCAACAGCCAAATGGCGACCGAACCGCCAAAAATAAACGTACCGGCTTTGCGAACGAACCCTTTCCCTTTCTCCCATGTGCTCCGCCATAACGTGAGCGCCTGCGGCACGCGGTATGGCGGCAGTTCAATGACAAACAGCGAACTTTCGTTTTTCAAGAGCGTCGATGAGAACAACTTGGCGAGCCCCAAAGCCACTACAATGCCAAGCACGTAAAGCGAAAAGACGACAAGCGCCTGTTCGCGGACGAAAAACGTGCCGGCAAACAAGGCGTACACCGGCAAGCGGGCGGAACACGACATAAACGGCAGCGCCAAGATCGTCAACAGCCGTTCTTTCGGCTGCTCGATCGTGCGCGCCGCCATCACCCCGGGAACGTTGCAGCCAAAGCCGATGATCATCGGGATAAACGCCTTGCCGTTTAACCCGATCGCTTCCATCATCCGGTCCATCACCATCGCCACGCGCGCCATGTACCCGGAGTCTTCGAGAAGCGAGATGAAAAAAAAAAACAAAATGAAAATTTGCGGAACAAACACCAGAACCCCGCCGACCCCAGCGACAATCCCGTCCAAAACGAGTGCCTTGATAAACGGCGACGCCCCCGCCCAGTCGAGAAGACGGGACAGCCAATCCGCAAGCGGCCCGGAGAAAAACGCATCAAGCCGATCGGCAAGCGGCCGTCAGCATAAACACCACATACATCAGCGCCAAAAAAATCGGCAGCCCGACATAACGGTTTGTTACAACCGCGTCGATTTTTTCCGTTAGCGTCAGCGGTTTTTGCTCAAACTCGATGGCCGTCGCAGCGATTGTTTCACTGATCCAACGGTCACGCGTTTCATAAATATGCTTGGCTGCCTGACAGCCGAGCGCCTGTTCCGTCTCCTCACGGATCGCCAACAACGGTGACAAATCGAATCGCCCGCGCAAATAGGCGGCGATGCGCTCGTTTCCTTCAAGGAACTGCAACGCCGCCCATCGTTTGTTTCCAGGCACATCGTCCGGCAGCTGCTCGGCAATGCGGCGGATCGCGCGTTCCACCTCAACGCCGTAATCAATAAAAATGCGGGAATGGTGTCCGTCTTTTGCCGACAAAATGGTGCGCGATAACTCCTTTGTCCCCTTTCCCGTTCGGGCGATGACCGGAACAACTGGGACGCCGAGATGGCGTGACAGCTTGGCGGCATCGATTTTGACGCCGCGTTTTTCAGCGACATCCACCATATTCAAAGCGATGATGAGCGGGCGGCCAAATTCCAATAGCTGAACCGTCAAATGCAAGTTGCGCTGAAGTTGTGACGCGTCAACGATATTGACGATCACTGAACACGGCTCGGTCAATAAGAAATCAGTCGCCACTCCTTCATCACGGGACAGCGGCTGGAGCGAGTAAATGCCGGGCAAATCGACGACCGGCACACCGTGTTGGCGAAGCACTCCTACTTTCTTCTCAACCGTTACCCCGCTCCAGTTGCCAACATATTCATAAGAGCCGGTTAAACAATTAAACAATGACGTTTTTCCAGTGTTCGGATTACCAAACAGCGCTACGTACGCCATCATTTCACCTCAATCGCCGACGCTTCTTTGCGCCGTAAGCCGATGGCCTGCCCATCAACTTCGATCATCACCGGTCCGCCAAACGGCATCGCGGCTTTCAACCGCACCGTTTTCCCTTCTTTCACCCCTAGATGAAGAAGGGTATTGTCAAAAGTTT
>NZ_ATCO01000025.1:0-13262 GCF_000422025.1 Geobacillus sp. WSUCF1
AAACATCGAGCGTAGGTCTGTCTGTTGTGTGTGGAAGCCAAGTACTGCCAACAGACACTCCCATCTCCAAATGTTCACTTCGACACGGTTCGGTTGGTCAAAGGTCATCCGGAAAAAAGGAAGGGGGAGATAAAGATGAAACCGGTTCGTTTGCGCGGCCATCATTTGCTTTGTGTGCACGGATTTCGCGGCATGGGCTACAGCCCGTCGTTCGTGGAAAAAATGTGGGAGATCGTGGCCCGCATTCGCGATGAACACGACGATTTCCCGATTGAAGTCGTCGCGGCGCTCGATGAGGCGTGCCTCGCCTGCCCGCATCATGGGGAGACAACGTGTGAAGCCGGCCCAAATTCCGATGCCCACGTCCGTTCACTTGACGGAAACGTCATTCGCCATTTAGGCTTGGAGCCAGGCAACGTGTATTGGAAGTCCGAACTGATTCGGCGGACGGCGGAACGGGTCAAGCCGGATGATTTGGACGAGTTATGCCGCGACTGCTCGTGGCTGCCGTACGGCGTCTGCAAAGAAGGAATCGCCAACGTCCGCCGCGGCAATGTGGCGCAAACGTGAGAAGTGATTTGCGGAAAAAGAATCGAAGGACGATGGGAACACGGCGCTGCGCTGAGCGTCATTCGTTTGTCAAGGTGGGGGGCCTGTTGCAGCGGCATCTGTATATATAGATGCAACGAAGAAGTTTAACATATCCTTGACGGAAAAGCGGTTTGTCCATTTTCGACTGTCGAGGGCAAGCCTGTAGCTTGGAAGACCGAACAACCATCCGCTTCACAGACCTATACTGGGGCTGAAAGCGGTGTTGTTCGGTCGCTCGACAGTCGATCCAATGCTCGGTAAAAGCGGCAAATGGTAAAGCTTCAAATGGCATCTATATGTTTTGAAAAGAGTCATGGCCGGCGATGGCGGCGTTTTGGGACGTTCGCGGAAATTTCTAAAAAATGAATAGTTCCATGGGCGGAAAAATGTGATATGATAAACAATTATAGAGACTTTCGACAGAAAGGGTCATGAACGATGAAAGTAGCCAAATTCGGTGGAAGTTCGGTGGCGAGCGCCGCGCAATTCCGTAAAGTGGCCGACATCGTCAGCTCGGATATCGAGCGCCGCATCGTCGTCGTGTCGGCGCCGGGGAAACGGTACAAAGACGATGTGAAAGTGACCGATATGCTCATCCAGCTGGCCGAACAAATTGTGGCTGGCGAGCCGCATGAGGAAACAATGGAAGCGATCGTGAAGCGGTATGCTGACATTGCCAATGAGCTGGGGCTGGAAGCCGACGGCTTTTTGGCCGAGCTTGTCGATGACTTGCAGTCGAAAATCAGCGCCTATCGAAGCGAGCCGCCTCGGTTGTTTGACGCCATGAAAGCGAGCGGCGAAGACCATAACGCAAGGCTCATGGCGCTCTATCTGCAAGATTGCGGGCTTGAGGCGAGCTACGTCAGCCCGCTTGAAGCCGGCATCATCGTCACCGATGAGCCGGGCAACGCCCAAGTGCTGCCGGAGTCGTACGACAAACTGAAGCAGCTGCGCGAACGTCGCGGCGTTTTGGTCATCCCGGGATTTTTCGGCTATTCCCGATCGGGCCATATCGTCACGTTCCCGCGCGGCGGGTCGGATATTACGGGCTCGATCGTCGCCGCGGGCGTCAAAGCGGACGTGTACGAAAACTTTACCGACGTCGATTCGATTTATTGCGTCAACCCGTCGATCGTCGCCGATGCCCGCAAGCTGAAAGAAATCACGTACCGCGAGATGCGTGAACTGTCGTATTCCGGATTTTCCGTCTTTCATGACGAGGCGCTTGAGCCGGTCTATCGCGCCGGCATCCCCGTTTGCGTAAAAAACACAAACAACCCGGCCGCTCCAGGCACGTGGATCGTCGCCAAGCGCAATCATATCGACGAACCAGTCGCCGGCATTGCAAGCGACACTGGCTTTTGCAGCATCAACATCAGCAAATACTTAATGAACCGTGAGATTGGCTTTGGCCGGCGTGTGCTGCAAATTTTAGAAGACGAAGGCATCTCCTACGAACATACGCCGTCCGGCATCGACAACATGTCGATCATTTTGCGGGCAGATCAACTCGTGGATGGAAAAGATGAGCGCATCCTCGCCCGCATCCGCGAGGAGCTTGCCGTCGATGAGGTGACGATTGAGTACGGCTTGGCGCTCATTATGGTCGTCGGCGAAGGAATGGAAAAAACGATCGGGATGGCGGCGAAAGCCACGACTGCGCTCGCTGACGCCAACATCAACTTGGAGATGATCAACCAAGGTTCGTCCGAAGTGAGCATGATGTTCGGCGTCAAAGAAGACGTCGTCAACGAGGCGGTTCGCGCCTTGTACAACGCCTACTTCCAACAGGCAACCGTAAGCCACCTTTCCTAACGCGAAACAGGCGTCCGAAACTCGGGCGCCTGTTCTTATGTACCGAGAAGCCCCCGCTTTCACGCGATCAGCCGAAGGGGGGAATGAATCAGCGTCTTCCATCATGGATGTCCCCCAACGCCGCTCAAAATATCTTGAAAGAAGGACTTCGTTGGAACAGCCAAGTCACAGGGACAGACGGGGATGGTCTGGCTGGCAGTCTGCCTTATGGCAGGTGTCCCCGAGAATCTCCCATCTCTAAGCGTTTGCGTAGGTGGGAGAACGTTCAAGCGCTCTAGGCCGAGCTTTCTTCTTTTTTTCGCTCGTTGGCGTACATAAGAGCGGCATGTTCGGAAAATACTACCAATGTACGTCAAAGAAAGCGGAAGGGAGGAAGAACGAATGCGGCAATGGCTAGGAATGGCCGTGCTTGTCGCTGTTTTCGCTTCGTTTCCGGCTGGAGCGGCGGCCATCAGCCGAAGCGAGCTGGAGCAGTACGCTGAGAGTGTCGGCTGGACGGTGAGCGACTTGTTGGACTATTTAGATCGATACGGCTTGACAGCCGCCGATTTTCGCACCATGGATGAACTGAAACAATGGCTTGGCACGCCCATCACCGACGAGCGGCTTCATGCCGTTCTGCGCCGGCACGGGCTGACGGTCGAGGAGCTCGAGGCGCTGCTTGGCCAGTTTGGCGAAACGGTGCAAGACTACACATTTGTCGAAGACTTAGACCGGGCCATCCGTTTTTACTCGCAGCACAACGCCGCCATGCAGCAAATCAACGACTTGCTTGGGGTGCTCGGGATGACGGAACAAGAAGTGCGCGCCTTCACCCGCCATATCGCCTCGCTTGACGACCCGCAGGTAGCAGAGCGGCTTTTGGCGCTTCGTGAGCGGCTGCGCCCGTTTGCGGAGACGGAAGGGCCGTGGACGGAAACAGAGCGCCGCAAACTGCGGGCGATGTGGGAAGAGGGGCTTCGCCTGCTTGAGCTTAAGGCGGACGTGCCGGACATCAAGACGGCCGGAGCGAAGCCCATCCATGTTCGCTTGTACACCCGCCAAGGCGAGAAGGTCGCCGATATCGCCATAACGCGGGAGATGCTCACATCAGGCTACATCGTCCGCGCGGGGGAGAAAGGCATTGACGCCGGGCTGCTCGCTGTCGAGATGAAAGGAAAGATGTATGGGGAAAAACTGCCGGAGACGGCGTCGCCGTATTTGGCCTATACGTTGGCCGGACTGATGCTCGCTTCCGCCGGGTTCCTTCTTTACCGGCGGGTCGGGCGGCTGAAAGGGTGAAGGAACGTGAACGGCAAGCCCGCGCAGTTTTCGTGGGGGCGCCGGGCCGCCCAATGGGCGCGCTTTGGGCGATCGTCATCGGGGCGGCGACAGCCGGTTGGAACGGCTATTGGTACACCGTCGGTCGGATGGCGGTCAAGCGGGATGCCCCTGCGCCTTCCTCACCGCCGGCCGCAAGCCTTCCAGCGGAACGTTCGGCGCAAAAAGACGCACCGCTTGGCGTCTACCTTGGCGAACTTGCCATTCCGAAGCTCGGGGCGGCGATTCCCGTGTATGAAGGCGTTCGTGAACAAGAATTGCGCCGAGGCGTCGGCCATTATCCGGCGAGCGATTGGCCAGAGGAAAAAGGGCATGTCGTGCTATCCGGGCACCGCGATACTGTGTTCCGCCGCTTTGGCGAGCTTGAGATCGGCGATGCGCTTATCATTCGGACGGATCGCGCCGCCATCCATTACCGCATCGTCAACATTCGCATCGTCGATGACGACGACCGGACCGTTTTGGTCGAGAAAGCGCGCCCGACGCTGACGGTGACGACGTGCTACCCGTTTCGCCTCATCGGCCGCGCTCCGAAACGCTGCATCGTCACCGCCCGCCCGGTTCGGGTTGATGCCCTGGCGTTTCCAAGAGGATGATCCACTTGCCTGCAGGAAGGCAAACAAAAAGGCTGGAAAGTGCGCTCTCCAGCCTTTTACCTTTTCCGTTCCTGCGGCGCTTGGCATCGATTCGCTCATGCATTTGCTGGCGAAACTCTTGAAGCAGCGCCTCGCCTTGCAGCCCTTTCTTGACAAGGCCGGCCAGCACGACTTCCGCCAAATGGGTGCGCCGCGGGATCATCAGCCCTTCCATCAAGACGCTAATGTGGCCGTTCATTTTCGTGATCGAACGGACGGCGACGAGCATGTTGGCCGGGTCGTTGCTCGTGTGGGTGATCGTCACTTGCAGTTGAAACTCTGGACGCCGCTGCAAGCTCACAAACATTGGCTCATAGTCGTCATCCAAATACGCCTCCACGAGCCAGCGGTTTTGCCCGTCTTCTTTGTTGATGATCAACCGTCAATAAACGGGATGTCTTGGCGGTGCATGTCGTCGTCGATGACCGAGAGCCCGACAAGCTTGAACGTTTTCATCTCGTCCACCTCGTTACCGTTGTCTTATCCAAGATTATAGCACAGGCGGACGAGGGAAGAAAAACGGGATGCCGCCCCTCCTGCTGAAAAACGATCTGCATATTTTCCGTCGGATGGCAAAAACGCCATTTTGCCCCGCCATTGTCGACGAAGATTTCGCCTTTTTCGCTGAATTGTATCCATAGAGTGCGCCAAAAAATGCAAAAATCGCGATTTTACGACCCAAAACGAGATTCGTTATCATAAAGGTGCGGTGGAGGAAAGGGGGGATGCGCCAACACATGATCAACCAAGTCGTGTTGGTCGGCCGGTTGACGAAAGATCCCGAGCTTCGCTACACGGCCGAAGGGGCTGCCGTCGCGACTGTCACGCTGGCGGTGGCGAGAAATTTCCGCAACGCGGAAGGGGGGATTGACGCCGATTTCGTTCCATGCGTTTTATGGCGGAAAACAGCGGAACATACCGCCAATTATTGCCGAAAAGGATCGATGGTGGCGGTGACGGGGAGAATCCAAACGCGCCGCTACGATAAAAAAGACGGTCAACGCGTCTATGTCACCGAAGTCGTCGCGGAGTCCGTCCAATTTCTCCACTCCGGAAAGAAACCAGAATGGCCGGAGCACGTATAGTCGTTTCCCCATACATGCCTTTCAAAGCGAATCCCCAAGAGAAAGAACGTGTCCCCAAACACTCCCCAACGGATGGCGCTAGCACGTCGTTGTTAGCGCTTTTTTTCAGCATGAGGGGAGCTACATGAGCTCGGAGCACTCTTTTACGATTGTCACGATCATCGTTTCGACATGTTTTCGCTTTTTATCCGGCAGCTTCGCGAGCGCGTACACCGCTTCGCTCATCTCATGGTTATGAAGCAAGTAGTCCAACGCCGCGAGCACCGTTTCGTGCACGTCCGCCGTTCCGTACATGTCCGTCACTTCGCGCAACAGCTCGCGTTGGCGCGTTTCGCCGCCAAGCAAAAAATCGGCGCTGACGTCAAACAACTGGCAGAGCTTCTCAAGCGACTGCACATCCGGAAGCAAGCTGCCGTTTTCCCATTTGCTGATTTGCGAACGCGATACATTCAGTTGCTCGGCCAGCTCTTCCTGTGTCCAGCGCCGTTCTTTTCGCAATCGTTTGAGCGTTTCCCCAAGGTTTGTCATCGTTTGTCACCACGCTTTTCATCATTACTCTTTAAAGATAGAAAAGCGCGGAGGTAATGGTTGTTCCTTTTTGGACCATTTATTTCTTCGTTTCCAAATTAGAACATATTTGTCGATTATTCTGTCGTTCGGCCTCTTTTTTGCCCAGGAAGCACATAGTACAATTAGTTAAAAATGGGAAATTTATAAGCAAAAAGAGGGGGTCAAGGTGAACATCTATCTTGCCGATTTTGTCATTTGTGAACGAAACGGGCAGAAGCATACGCAAAAACTGTACCATATCTATATTAAGGAAATGAAAAATCCGTTTTCCGTTCGGCTGAAAACGATCGCCCCGGCCAGTTTCACCGATTCGCTGCGCTCGCTGAAAAACGAAGGTGGACGGATGCGTTTTGCATCGGAAGGCGAGGCGCTGTTTCGCACGATCACGTGCTCGTCCGAAGCTCAGCTCTATTTTGTGTTTAAATGCACGAGCCAGTTGTACATGTTCATCGTCAAGCTCGACCTTCGCCAAAAAAAGTTTACCGTCGCCCTCTACGAGTGGAACGAACCGAAGCAAAAATACATCCCGATCCGCGTTGACGAATGGCTGGCGATGGAAAAACAGCTCATTTATGAAGTGCTGCAGTCGATTTACCTTGTCGATGATCGGCGTGTGTCGCACTTGTTCGCCAATCTGTCGCGTCCGAAACGGGGAACACCCCATTCCGGTTCATGATCTTCTTTCTTCTCCCAATGGAAAAAAGCATTTCCTTTCATGGCTTTCATACGATATACTGAAAATATAGAACATTGCCGCGCCTCATCTTGAACATCCACTCAGGACAAGACGACAACAAACGAAAGGGGCGGCGAAGGGAGAGGACGCGTCCGTGAAACCGAATCACGCCTTCTTTGCCGCTGCCATGGTTTCGTCCTTTTTTCTTGCCCCGGATGACAGCCAGGCGGCGGAATGGAAAAAAGGCATGAGTTCCCCCGAGATTGCACAAATCCAGCAGCGTTTAAAGGAACAAGGCTTTTTTACATACCCGAAAGCGACCGGCTACTTTGGCGCCATCACCGAAGAAGCGGTCAAGGCGTTCCAACGGGCGATGAACCTGCCGACGACCGGCATCGTCGATGCCGCCACCTACGCGAAGCTGAAAAAGCCTGCGTCAAACGACACGCTCGCCATCGGGTCCCGCGGCGCGGCCGTCCGCGATTTGCAGCGCTGGCTGAAGCAGCTCGGCTATTTCCGCTATCCGCAAATCACCGGCTACTATGGCGCGGTGACCGCCGATGCGGTGAAGCAGTTTCAACGGGCGAACGGGCTTCCCGCCACCGGCCGGGCGGATCGTGGGACGCTTGAACGGCTGAAGCAAAAAGCAACAAGCCAGCCAGTGGAGTCGTCTGACGTGTTGACAATCGGTGATCGCGGCGACGACGTCCGCAAGCTGCAGCAGCAGCTTAAACAACTCGGCTACTTTACCTATTCGGACATCACCGGCTACTATGGGGTGCTGACCGCCGACGCGGTCCGCCGCTTTCAACGCGACAACGGCCTGCCAGTGACCGGCGCGGTCGACAACCAAACCGTTGCCCGCCTCGCGAGCGCAGTAAAAGCGAAAACGACCTCCCCTGCACCGATCGAACGCGAGCGTCAAGCGGTTCGCCTCTCAATCGGCGCGCTCGGCGACGACGTCAAGCGCATTCAGACGAAGCTCAAAGAGCTCGGCTACTTCTGGACGGACATCACCGGCTACTACGGCACCGCCACCGCCGATGCCGTCCGCCGTTTTCAACAAGCGGCCCAACTCCCCGCAACCGGCGTTGTGGACGGCGAAACATACGAGCGCCTGATCGGACAAGCCCCTGCGGCGAAGCTGGACGTCATCGAACTCGTCGCCGATGCGGCTGAGCTGCTCGGCGTCCCGTACGTTTGGGGCGGCGAGACGCCGGAAGAGGGATTTGACTGCAGCGGGTTCATTTTTTACCTTTTCCAGCAACAAGGCATCGCCGTGCCGCGCACCGTCGCCTTGATGTGGAATGCAGGCGCATCGGTTTCCGCCCCGGAAGTCGGCGACATCGTCTTTTTCGCCACGACCACGAATAGCCCGTCGCACGCCGGCATCTATATCGGCAACGGCCAGTTCATTCATAGCGGCGCTTCGACCGGCGTGACGACGAGCTGCCTCGACCAACCGTATTGGAAACAGCGGTACTTGGGGGCGAAGCGGTTCTTTTAGCATGCTATATAGATGCAACGAAGAAGTTTACCATATCCTTGACGGAAAAGCGGTTTGTCCCTTTTCGACTGTCGCAGGCAAGCCACCAGGCTTCTCCGTCACGCCTTGGCGTGACGGAGGACCGAACAACCACCTGCTTCACAGACTCATATATGTGTCTGTGAAGCGGCGTTGTTCGGTCGCCCGACAGTCGATCAAACGCCCGCTAAAAGCTGCAAATGGTAAAGCTTCAAATTGCATCTATATAGAACGACACCGATGACCAAAATGAGGAGGAAAACGAAGATGAAACATGCATCCCAAATGGCAGCCGCCATCTGCCTCGCCGCCGCCATCGCCCTCGGAGGAAATGGGCAAACGGTTGACGCCGCCGTCCAATGGGGGCAAGTCCAATGGAAACAAGGCATGATCGGCAAAGTCGTCATTTTGCGCGACACGCCTCTATACCGCCTGAACGGAGCAGCATGGCAGTCCGCCATGACGGCGAAACAAGGGCGCGAGTATCGCGTCTACAGCCAAAAACGGGCAGGCGGCGCCGTCTATTACAGCCTCGGCGGCGGACTGTATGCCAAACAAGGGGACGCCATCCAATACGTGCCGTTCACCAAAGACGAACTTCTCGCCCTTGTCGCCCGCTCATTGAAAGGGCAATACATTCTTCAGGCAGGAAAGGAATCCGTCCCGTTCGTCATTGAGCGGCAAAAAGGAAATCGTCTGTTCGGCTGGTATTTATACGGCCAAAATATGTCATTGCCGCTTGAAGGCCGCATCGACGGCGCCGCGGTGACACTCTCCATTTATTTCAACGACAATGCCGAAGCGATCGCCGACTCGATCTCTTACTTAAAAGCGTACAACGTGCCGAAGGAAGAGATCGAAAAAATCGCCGAACAGCTCGCCAACAGCGGCGATTACGCCATGCAGCTGCAATTTTCCATCACGAACAGCCCGGAACAATTCGCAGGACAGTTCCGCTTTCTCGATTTGTACCTGAATGACCGCTATGACGTCGTCAAAATGACGCTTGGCCAACCGATGGACGTCACGGTGAAGAAAAACGATTGATGTTTTTGCACAAAATGTTTGCCAACCAAAACCATCAAACTGCCAAAATATTGTTCTAAATTTCTGTTACAGGCATATTCATATCAATGTCGCCATCGATGGCAATAATTTCAATGGCATATTCTCTAAAAAATTTGTATTTAGGGCTAGAATTTAGAAGAAAAATGTATTATTATAGGAGACGTGGAGCATTAAGGAATGATGTGAAAGTGCTAGCACTGGATGATAGCCTTGCTAATAAGTCTATCATCTGGACACACAGGATGATCTTGGTTCATGTTAGCACCTTTTAGGCAATGAATCTACTAAACGGCAGCCGTTTAGGATCATTGTCTTAAAGTTTCATAAAAATGAAGGGGGATTTTAGGCTTTATGGACAAGAAGAAAGCAGTCAAACTCGCCACAGCCAGCGCTGTAGCAGCGAGCGCTTTCGTCGCCGCCAACCCGCACGCTTCCCAAGCAGCAACGGACGTGGCGACGGTCGTGAGCCAAGCGAAAGCGCAATTTAAAGCAGCGTATTATGCGTACAGCCACACGGTAACGGAAACGGGCAAACTCCCGAACATCAGCGACGTATATGCCGCCTACAACAAAGCGAAACAAGCGTATGCAAACGCGGTTGCTGTCGTGAACAAAGCCGGCGGCGCGAAAAAAGACGCGTATTTGGCTGATTTGCAAGCTACATACGAAACGTATGTATTCAAAGCCAACCCGAAATCGGGCGAAGCGCGCGTGGCTACGTACATCGACGCTTACAACTACGCAGTCAAGCTTGACGGTCTGCGTCAAGATCTGGCGAAAGCTGTCGAAGCAAAAGACTTGAAAAAGGCAGAAGAGCTCTACCACAAAATTTCGTACGAGCTCAAAACGCGCACGGTCATTCTCGACCGCGTCTACGGCCAATCGACGCGCGAACTGCTTCGCTCGCAATTCAAAGCCGAAGCGCAAAAACTGCGCGACAGCTTGATCTACGACATCACCGTTGCCATGAAAGCGAGTGAAGCGCAAGACGCTGTCAAAGCCGGCAACTTGGACAAAGCGAAAGCCGCGCTTGACCAAGTCAA
Source organism: Geobacillus sp. WSUCF1 (assembly GCF_000422025.1). Classification (NCBI taxonomy): domain Bacteria; kingdom Bacillati; phylum Bacillota; class Bacilli; order Caryophanales; family Anoxybacillaceae; genus Geobacillus; species Geobacillus sp. WSUCF1. The sequence goes on from NZ_ATCO01000025.1 coordinate 10,329, forward strand.
CCAATATGTATCGAAAGTAACCGATGCGTTCAAAGCTGAACTGCAAAAAGCAGCACAAGACGCCAATGCGGCGTATGAAGCGGCGTTGCCTCCAAAAGTGGAAAGTGTAACAGCCGTTAACGCCAAAACGTTGGAAATCAAATTCAACAAAGCGGTCGACGCTGCAACGGTAATCGACAACAAAGGCACAAGCGATACGTCCGATGACGTCGTGAAAGCGACTGCTATCACACTCACAGCGATTGATGGTCAAGGATCGGTTTCCACCGTGAAAGCATCGTTGAGCGATGATAAGAAAACGCTGAAGTTGGTGGCTGACGGCAGTCAATTTTTCACGAAACGTTATGTCGTCGACATTAAAAATGTCAAGACGTTGGATGGCAAAGATGTTCCATCCTACACGACGACGATTGACACAACAGATTCGGTACGTCCGAGCGTTCTGTCGTCCTCTTACGCCGACAACGGCTTGACGCTGAAAGTGAAGTTCTCTGAACCTCTTGCCAGTGTCGGAACAGTAAAACTGTACGACGGAACAACCGAAATTTCCGTTTCTCCGAAGTTCACGGCTGGCGACGATGAAATGACGATCAATCTCGCATCTTCATCTGTGCCCGTGAATAAAGACTTGACATTGAAAATCTTCGGTGCTGTCGACTACAACGGCAATGTCATCAATCCGAACCCGGCTGAATTGACGGTCAAAAAGACAACCGTAGATACCACGAAGCCGACGGTTCAAAACATCGAAGCGGTCAATACGAAAACAGTTAAAGTAACGTTCAGCGAAAAATTGCTGAGCAATCCGACCATCAAAATCGGTGGCCAAACAGCATCTGTTTCGGTTGATTCGACCGGCTTAGTCTACACGGCAACGTTGGCGAATGCTCTGTCGGAAGGTGTGTATGCAGTTGAGGTAAGTGATTATAAGGATTTGGCGGGTAATCAAGGGGATACGTACACGAAAGTTGTTCAGCTGAAGGCAGATACCACAGCGCCGAAATTCGTCAGCAGCCAAGTAGTAAAAATTGACGGCGTCGAGCATCTTGTCTTGACATTTGACGAAGAAGTCACGACTGGCAGCAACATTGCAGTCATTCAATCGAACGATAAGTATATTGACGAAAACAACGTACTGAAAGTGGTCGGCACAGCTTTGACCACAACTAGCGACAATTTCAAATTATATCTGCCTACAGATGGAAAATCAAAATCCGTTGCGTTGAATATTTCTTCCTTGCCAAAAGGCACGTACACCGTAACACTGCCGAACGGTTTAGTAAGCGATTTGGCTGGCAACCCATATGCCGAGCGTAAACAAATTACGTTCGTTCGCGGCTCTGACAGCTTAACGACGAAGCCAACTCTTGATTCAACTTATGACGGCAATGGTGTTAAAGCGGACAACAACAACGAATTAGTATTTGCGTTCACGCAAAATTTGGACGCTTCTGCATTGAACTTGTCCAACTTCAACATCAACGGATTGGCGGTCACGAAAGCAGTCTTTGATGGAGATACGAAACACATTCGCGTGACGCTCGCCCCGGGAGCAAATACATGGACGGGTACACACGTCATTACCATCAGCAACATTAAGAATACGTCTGGGCTCGTCATGGATACCGTGACCGTAAGCGAATTTATGAAAGAAAACGTGGCTCCGACGTTTACGGCGACCTTAACCAGCGCAGACGTCATCCGTGTCGACTTTAGCGAACCGGTGGCAAATGCGACGATCAATAATGCACTTTCTGCTAACAATTTTACCGTAAAAGTCGATGGTAATCGTGTCACTGTATTGGGTGTTTACGAAGACAACAATGCTAATCAAGGAGTAAGTGCTTCGAAAGGATACAAAACGGTTTATCTGAAACTGCAGTCTCCTGTGAGAGACTTGTCCAAGCCGATTACGCTGTCCGCAACTGGCATTGTGGATGTGGATCAAACAGGTGCGATTGATAGTAATAATGTAGTTGGCAACAATGTTTCCGATGCTGTTGTAAACGTGGCAAAATAAGGCTGGAGTGTATAGCAATGTAGCAACCCTCCCATGAAAGTGGTGAACTCACTTTCATGGGAGGGTCTTTTGTGAGATTCTTTTTCAAATGATGTATCATCAGGGAAACAACTGAATTTTAAAGTTCTTCATCAAACGTTGTCCTTGACGGGCTTGCATCTGTAAGGAAAAATCAGTGAATAATAACTGTGATGTGCCATGATTCCAACGATATCTTGCTTGTCAATGACAAGTTGTGGTGACGAATCACTTTTTACAAAAAGCTGCCTCGTTGACGTTTCGACCACCCTATTGCTTTATGGTGCAAAATGTACTAAAATTTACAAGTGAGAGGTTGTCGATTTTTGCAGAATGAGGAGAATTTACGCATGCATGGAAAATGGGACCGATACGTGTTTCTTAGTCTGCTAGTCTTGCTCTTATCAGGAATCAGCTATGCTCACTGGAAAGGCCAACAACAGGACGAGCAGTTTCAAAAAGACTATGCTGAGTATCAACAGGCGGTTCAGTTGATGCAGCAGGGACGGGCAGAACAGGCTTTGCCGTTATTGCAGTCGTTGCTGGGCAAATATTCGGATCGTTACAACATCATGCGCACACTTGGTTTGGCGTATGCGATGAAAAATGATTTTCAGAAGGCGGCTTTTTATTACGAAAAAGCGATTCGAAAAAGACCATTCTTGCAACAAGATCCGATTTTCACGTTGCAATTTGGCGAGATTCTGTATTACAACGGTGAGTATGCGAAAGCGAAAGCATACTTGGAGCAAAGCAAACAACTGCCCGGATCAGAAACGTATCATGCTAGAATCGATGAACTGTTGTCTCAAATCCAGCATCAGAAATCATCATAAGGTGAGAAGCGAACATGTCTGATTGGTATAAGTATTTAAATACTGTAGATGAGCAAATTC